>JAPLJQ010000023.1 GCA_026388495.1 Deltaproteobacteria bacterium
CCGGTGGTCTCGGGGCTCATTACGGCGCTGAAAAACTCGGGGCAAGCGTCATCCCCATGTCCGGCGGAAATACCAAACGGCAGATCATGATCCTGCAGGACTTCGGACCCACAGCGATCTGCTGCACCCCCTCCTACGCCCTGAATCTGGCAGAGCAGGGCGAGGCCATGGGTGTGGACATGAAGTCATTAAAGCTCCGGGTAGGCATTCTGGGCGCCGAACCGTGGAGCGAACAGCTGCGGGACGAGGTAGAAAGCAAGCTCAACATCACGGCCCTGAATATTTACGGCCTGTCGGAAATCATGGGGCCCGGGGTTGCCATGGAATGCCTGGAGGGGCGTCACGGCATGCACGTGTTCGAGGATCATTTCATTGTTGAAGCGATTCAACCGGAAACGGGCGAATTGTTGCCGTACGGCGAGGAAGGCGAACTGGTGTTTACGACCATCACCAAAGAGGCTTTCCCCCTGATCCGGTATCGCACCCGTGACATATCCAGGTTGATGATGGAACCCTGCCGATGCGGAAGAAGCCATCTCCGGATGGACCGCGTGACCGGAAGGAGCGACGACATGCTGATTATCCGGGGCGTGAATGTATTTCCATCTCAGATCGAAGCCGTTCTTGTGGCCGTCACGGAGCTTGAACCACACTATCAGCTTCTTGTGGACAGGGTTGGTTCCATGGACACCCTCGAGATTCAGGTCGAGATCAGCGAAAAGATTTTCGCTGATTCGGACGAAGTTCGCAACCTTCAAAAAATAGAAAGGCGCCTCGCCAAAGATATCAAGGACTATTTAGGTGTCACCGCGAAGATAAAGCTGGTCGAACCCAAGTCTTTACAGCGTTTTGAAGGCAAGGCCAGCCGGGTGGTGGATAAGCGTAACATTTAACCGGAGGTAAGCTTATGAAAGTAGATCAGATTTCCGTATTTCTGGAGAACAAGCCGGGGTCTCTTGAAAATGTCACGAGGATTTTGAAGAGCGCTAATGTAAATATCAGAACCCTGTCGCTTGCCGATACCACCGATTTCGGCATTCTTCGACTGATCGTCAACGACGTCGACACATCGCTTGCGGCACTCAAGGAAAACGGTCTTCGGGTAAGCAAGACGATTGTGGTGGCCGTGGAGGTTCCGGACCGTCCCGGCGGTCTTCACAGCATCCTGGAAGTGCTGTCACAAAACGGGATAAACGTAGAATACCTTTACGCGTTCGTCGAAAAAAGCGGAGAGAATGCCGTGATTATCTTCCGTTTCGATACACCGGATAAGGCGATTGATGTCCTTCTGAAAAACGGCTTCACCGTGCTGCCCGGAGAGAAGCTGTATGCTTTTTAATATGAATCTTTTGTAGTCGGTTTTGGACCCGTTTGCTTATTCATTAACCCTAATAGATAAGGAGGTGCAGCCATGAAAACTCAGACACGTTCCATTGAAAAACTGGTCGACGAACAGTTGAAGAAGTGGCAAATCCAAAACAGAGAACTGAAAGCGGAAAAGGCTAAACCCGGTACGGTGCTCACCGTCTCCAGGGAGCCGGGCAGCGGCGGCAGTGAAATCGCCAGGAGGCTCGCCAGAGATCTGAACATGGATTTGATCGGCGCTCAAATCATCCAGAAAATCGCGGAAAGCGCCGACATGAGCACCAGGGTCATTGAATCCCTGGATGAAAAAGAAGTGACAAGGCGGGACAACTGGTTAGATTCTCTATTTGAAACCCGCCATCTGTGGCTCGACGACTACCTTTTCCACCTCACAAAGGTCATTGGAACCCTTGGAAGACAAGGGAATATCGTCATCGTGGGACGAGGCGCCCAGTACATCCTTCCTCCGGAGGATACGTTCCGGCTGCGCTTCATCGCTCCCATGGAATTTAAAATCGCCAATGTGATGAAAGACTTCGGTTCCTCCAGGGACGAGGCGGAAAAGTATATCATCAAGATAGATTCCGACCGTCGCGCCTATTTACGAAAGTACTTCCATGCCGATGTGACGGATCCCTCTCATTACGACATGGTCACCAATACAGGCAAACTTGGAATAGACGGCACATTAGAGGCTGTCAAGGCAGCTTTTGCTGTGTGGAAACGAAAGTTCGATTCCACGCCATGATGTTAATATGCTGTTGTCTAAAGCGTCATTCGCTTTTTCTCATCTGTCTCCAGGACAGCAGAAGAAAATAACCGACTATGACGAAAGTCGCCACCGGGGAGACCCAGTCGGGAACATGGATGCCGGCGCCATGGGCCAGCATCACGCACCCCAGGACCAGAACTGAGTACATGGCGCCGTTCTTGAGATAGATGTATTTCCTGATCTGTTCGACACCGTAAACTGTCAGCTGCCGGACGACTATGGCACCGATCCCGTTCCCGATCAGGATCAGGGGCACCGACAGCGTAAAGGCAAAGGCGCCCACAACACCGTCGATGGAGAAGGTAAGGTCTATGACCTCCAGGTATATGATCTTTCCGATATCAGAGAGGCTGCTTTTCCCGGACAGGAGACGCGCCTCCTGTTCCTCTGCGTATCGTTTAAATCCATGTGTAATGAAAAAGGCCGTGGAGCCCACGACTGCCCCGAAAGCCAGCATCGGACTCGCATCGAGAGCGAACCAGACGATGGTCGTCAGGAAGATCGAGACAACGGCATAGAACCATGCACCTTGGCGGGCTATGAAGCGTTCGACAGGCAGACCATATTTTTTCGGCTCCAGAAAAATCCAGTGGACGAAGAGGAAAACAAAAAAGACGCCTCCACCCATAAGAAGCACCGGCGCACTTTCCCGAATGGCGTTGAGAGCCGCCGGATCCCCCGTCAAACTCGCTGTGAAGGCTTGCCAGGGCCCCAGACCCGGCGTCATGATCCAGACGATGAGCCAGGGCAAGACTCCGCGGACACCAAATACGGCAATCAGTATCCCCCAGGTCAAAAACCATCTCCGCGCCCGCTTCTGCATGGTAGACAGAACCTCGGCGTTGATGATGGCGTTGTCTATGCTGGTGATGGACTCAAAAAGGGCCAGCCCGGTTATGGTCAATATGACGGTGGTGACATCCATGTTCTTTGCTTGTATTCATCTTAACGGGGACTCACCCTTTGATGCAGCCGAGGGCTCTGAGTCTTGCAACTTTTTTAGAAATGCCGGCTTTGTGAACCACGTCAACAACCTGATCCAGATTTTTATAGGCTTCCGGGATTTCCTCATGGAGGGTTCCCTTGCCGCTCGCCATGATGATGATCCCCCTGTCGGCCATTTCCCTCACAATGGATCTTCCTCTGCTGACCTTTGTCGCCTGGGTGCGGCTCATGACCCGCCCTGCTCCGTGGCAGGTGCTTCCGAAGGTCTCTGCAAACGCCTTCTCCGTCCCGGCAAGGACGTAGGAACCAGTTCCCATATCACCGGGAATCAAGACCGGCTGGCCGGTCTTCCGGTACTGTGCCGGAAGGGCGGCGTGTCCCGGTGGCAGCGCCCGTGTTGCGCCTTTCCGGTGGATACACAGGGTTGTTTCCTTTCCATCAACGATAAATTGTTCGATCCTGGCGATGTTGTGACAGACATCATAAAGAAGACGCATGCCGAGCTCACGGGGCCCCTTCCTCAGAACTTTTTCAAACGTTTCCCGCGTCCAGTGCATGAGCATCTGACGGTTGGCCCAGGCATAATTAGCGGCACAGGCCATGGCGGCCAGGTAATCCTTCCCCCGGTTTGAACCCAGATAGGTGCATGCCAGTTGTCTGTCAGGCAGGGGAACTCCCAATTCACCAACATGTTTAACCATCCTGGCCAGATAATCATCACAGACCTGATACCCCAATCCCCGGGAACCGCTGTGGATCAAAACGGCAATCTGATCCTTTTCCAGTCCGAAGGCAGAAGCCGCCTTCTCATCAAATATCTCTTCAACGACCTCAATTTCCAGGAAATGGTTGCCTGAACCCAGGGTCCCCAGTTGCTCTCTCCCCCGCTCAATGGCCCTGTCGCTGACCTTATCGGGATCGGCTCCCCCCATCTTCCCCCGGTCTTCCGTCGTTTCCAGATCCTCCTCCGATCCATACCCGTGATCAACGGCCCACTTCGCCCCTTCTACGAGAACCTTCTTTTCCTCTTGGGCGGAAAGTTTGAGGACGCCCTTTGAACCCACTCCCGTGGGGATATCTTTGAACAGCGCCACGACAAGCTCCTGCAGGCGATTGCGGATGTCGTCGATATGGAGACAGGTGGTCATCAATCTGCACCCGCAGTTGATGTCATATCCGACACCGCCGGGTGAGATAACGCCTTTCTCCATGTCAAAAGCCGCAACGCCCCCGATGGGAAAACCGTAACCCCAGTGCATATCCGGCATGGCGAGGGAATATTTCACAATGCCGGGCAGATGGGCCACATTCGCCACCTGTTTCGGGCTCTCGTCGGCGCCCATTTCCTTGATCAGGAGTTCGCACGAATAGATGATCCCGGGGACCCTCATGCCGCCCGTTTGAGGGATCATCCAGCGGCAATCATCCATCTTCTTCATTTCATACATCAAAAATCACCCTGCCCGTCCATCCTTCGGACGTGTTTCTTACCGTAACCTGGTGATAGGTCACCGCCTTGATTTCCATATTGATCCTGTGCTTTGCCGGATCGAACGGCTCGCCGGATACCTGCGCCTCCAGATGATTCGGGTCCATTTTCATAATCGAAAATTCTTTCAGGAGTAACCCCCCTCCGTTAAACAGGTAAAGGATTTCGCGCAGATAGTTTACAAAAAGATCTTCCCAGCCTTCACCATCCACCACGACCTGCCTTTCCTCGGTCGTCCGGACGATGCGGAGATCCGTGATGATGTCAAAAAGGGCAAAGGCGGCGTTGGCAAACAATTCCGGCAGCGTTTTCCCGTATATTTCCACCCCCAAATCCGCCGTATGGTCGAAGATTGTGTACCTTGCCGACATGTATAAACCCTTAAAAATCGGGAATGTCATCCCCCGTCTCGTCCGGCGCCTCTTCCGGCAAATCCTCCGGGGAAATACCGCCGTCCGTCTCTTCCGTTTCCTTTTCGGCGCGGGCAAGACCCACCAATTTTTCATCGGGATCCAGCTCGATCAGTTTCACGCCCTGGGTCACCCTGTGGATCAGGGGGATTTCGGCAATCTTCAGACGGATGATCTTGCCGGCGTTGCTGATCAGAATGATGTCCTCATCGCCCGTCACCTGAAGAATTCCGGAGACATCACCCACCTTGGAAACGGTTTTGAGGTTGATGGTCCCCTTCCCGCCGCGGCTCTGTCGCCGGTATTCCTCCGCGGCAGTCCTCTTGCCGTATCCTTTTTCGGACACCGTCATGATGTAATTGCCTTCCGTCGGAATTTCCATCCCGACCACGACATCGTCATCTTCCATGCGGATGCCGATGACGCCCCGGGCAGTTCTTCCCATTTCCCGCACGTCTTCTTCATGGAAACGAATGGATTGCCCTTTCCGGGTTCCCAGGAAGATATCCTGATCTCCCCTCGTTAATTGAACGTCGATCAGTTCATCCCCCTCATCGATTGAGATGGCAATGATCCCCCCTGCGCGTGGGTTGGAATAGGCCGTCAGATCGGTTTTTTTGATCACGCCTCTTTTTGTGACCATGACCACCGATTTATCCTGGGTGAATTCACGAATGGGAAGAATTGCCGCCAACTTTTCTCTTTCCGAAAGATTGATCAGGTTGACAATGGCTTTCCCTTTCGCTGCCCGTCCCGCCTGCGGAAGCTGGTAGACCTTCAGCCAGTAGAGCCTTCCCATATTGGTGAAGATCAGGACATAATGATGGGTGGAGGCGATAAAGATTTTTTCAACAAAATCTTCTTCCTTGGTGCCCATGCCGACCTTTCCCTTGCCGCCGCGTCGCTGGCTCTTATAAAGGCTAACCGGATTTCTCTTAATATACCCGGAATGAGATACCGTCACAACCATGTCTTCCTCGACGATCATATCCTCAATATCAATATCCTCGACCCTGAGCACGATTTCCGTCCGCCTTTCATCGCCATACTTTTTCTTGATGTCCCCAAGTTCCGTCACGATGATATCGAGTACCTTCTTCGGATCATCCAGGATGCCCTGCAGGTTTGTGCTCAACTGGGACAATTCTTTGTGTTCCTCAAGAATCTTGTCCCGCTCAAGCCCTGTGAGTCTCTGGAGCCGCATGTCCAGGATGGCTCTGGCCTGAATCTCCGTAAGGCCAAATCTCTCGGAGATGGCTTGCGCGGCCTCCTGAGGACTTTTGGCTTTCTTGATGAGTTGAACCACTTCATCAATATGGTTCAGGGCAATGATCAGCCCTTCCAGGATATGAGTCCTTTCTTTTGTTTTGCGGAGATCAAAGATGGTTCTGCGGGTAATGACCTCCTTGCGGAAATCCACAAATCGCTGAAGGACCTCCTTCAAATTGAGAACCTTCGGCTGGTTGCGGTCAATCGCCAGCATGAGAACGCTGAAATTTGTCTCCATTTGGGTATGTTTGTAAAGCTGGTTAAAAATCACACCGGATGGCTCGTCCTTCTTCAGGTCTATGACGATCCGGATTCCTTCCCGGTCCGATTCGTCCCTGAGATCGGAGATGCCTTCAATCTTTTTCTCTTTCACCAGTTCGGAAATCTTCTCGATCAGATTTGCCTTGTTCACGAGATAGGGAAGCTCCGTGACGATGATGCTTTCCCTGTCGTTCCTCGCATTTCTCTCAATGATCGCCCTGGCCCTCATGCGGATGGAGCCCCTGCCCGTATGGTAGGCGGAGATAATCCCTTCCTTCCCGTTTATAAAAGCGGCTGTGGGGAAATCGGGGCCTTTAATATAAAACATCAGTTCCTCAATGGTAATTTCTGGATTGCGGATCAGGGCAATCGTCCCGTCAATAAGCTCGCTCAAGTTATGGGGCGGGATATTGGTAGCCACACCCACGGCAATTCCGGAAGAACCGTTCAGGAGAAGCGCGGGAATCCGCGCGGGGAGCACCGTCGGTTCCTGCATGGAGGCGTCGTAATTGGGGACAAAATCAACTGTTTCCTTTTCCAGGTCGGCAAGCATTTCCTCGGCAAGCCTGTCCATCCGGATTTCCGTGTATCTCATTGCAGCAGGCGGATCTCCATCGACGCTGCCGAAATTCCCCTGTCCGTCAATCAGGGGGTAGCGCATGGAGAAGTCCTGGGCCATCCGGACAATGGTATCATAGGCGGCGGCATCGCCGTGGGGATGATACTTACCGATGATATCCCCGACGATCCTGGCGGATTTTTTATAGGCTTTGTTCCAGACGTTCCCCATCTCCGACATGGCGAAAAGGACCCGGCGGTGGACCGGCTTCATGCCGTCCCGGACATCCGGAATAGCGCGGCCGATGATCACGCTCATGGCGTAATCCATGTAGGATTTTTTCATCTCGTCTTCGATATTGATGGGAATGTTCTTCTGGTGAATCTGTTCCATAATTCTCAAGCCCTCGTCATACGTTTTGATTTCCAAATAGCCCTGTAATTTCAAATACTAAAACTACAGACATTTTGTGCTGAACTATAGCATTTTTTACCGGAGAAGTCGCCTTTTTTTATTTTTATGCCGATTTCATATGTGACGGACTCAAGCAGTGGCTTGCCATAAACTGCAACCGGAAGGTAACACAAGAAAAGCCGGGCAGGGCACGGAAAGATCAGAAATAACGGCGATCTTTTATTCTGATACATTAGGTCCACTTTTTATCTTGACGTGATATGACTGGTGCTATATAAATAATTTTACTAAGTTTCTGATATATTTCCCGTTGATGATCCTTCTCGTGCAGTCGGTACTCATGCGGGTATCTCGCATGCGGCGCCTCCCGCCGAACCGGATTATCTCAGCAAAGTTGAACCATCGATCAGACGTCAACATCATAATAACGTTTCTCTCATAAAAAAGGAGGTAACGACATGCTAAAGAAAGCGATGATGACAAAACAGATCTCCGTAACTGTGATCAACAAGATTGGTGTGCTGGACATCATGGCAGGGTATCTGGCGGATCGCGGAATCAACATCGAGGCGGTAGCGGGCTATGAAATACCGGGGTCTGACCAGGTCGTCATCTCGCTGGTCGTAGACGATACCCTGCGAGCCATCGAGGCGATAAACAAAAGAGGGTTCGGCGCCGTTGAGGAAGAAGATGTCATTCTGGTCGAACTCGATAACAAACCCGGGGCATTAAAGGCCGTTACAAGCTTATTAGCGCACAAGAATATTAATATCAGTTATCTCTATGCCACTGCGAGCCCTGGAGCGTCTCCCGTCAGGGTGATTCTGTCCACAGGCGATAACAACGCGGCCTTCATTGCGTTGAAAAGATCCGCCACGAAATAGTGGACACCCTTGCATCGCAAGGTTGAGGAGGCCGGAAGCTGATTTAATTATTTTTCGGAGGGCATCAGGCTGCGCAGAATATCCTCCTTCCCTATAATTCCAACCAGCTTGCCTTGATCCAGGACAGGCAACGTGTGTATGTTGTTCTTCACCATGAGTGTGGCAATGTCTTCCAGCCCGGTATCCGGACCAACCGTTATGGGATTAGGGGTCATGGCTTCGCTTGCGGTAAGTGCAGCCATTTTCTGTAATTCTTTTTCAATATTTTTAGGAGAGGTTAAGGGGATAACACTATCGAGCAGGATGAAGAAAGAAGGCAGGGGAATCTTTCTTTGCTGGACGATCAGATCAGCCTGGCAGATAATCCCTTTCAGGCATCCCTCTTTATCGACTACGGGCAGACCATTGATGTGGTGTTCTATCAGTAATTTCGCGACCTGAACAATCTCCGTCTCGGGATAAACCGTAATGACTTCCTGGGTCATAATGTCCTTGGCTTTGAGCATTTACTCTTCCTCCTCATTTTCGTAAGAACCATATTACCTTTGATTCGCCCTGAAGATCGGTAATGTATATTCTACACATCCAGGTTCGATGCGTAGAGGGCGTTTTTGTAGATGAATTCTTTGCGGGGTTCCACATGGTCGCCCATGAGGGTGGTGAAGATTTGATCGGCGGTCACCACATCCTCCACCCTGACCTGGCGGAGGGTTCGCTGTTCGGGGTTCATGGTGGTTTCCCATAACTGTTCGGGATTCATCTCGCCGAGACCCTTGTAGCGCTGGATCGAGAGACCCTTCTGCCCCATCGCCGTCACGTATGTCACGAGGGCCGTCATGCTTTCAAGTTCCTTCCTCCCCTTTTCCTCATCATCCGTGACCATCACGTACGGCGCCTCGCCCAGGATGCTCACCTGATTGAGAAGTTCCTTGATTTCGATAAATCTCGGTGTCTTGAATATCTCCCGGTCGAGAACCGTGGTGAATATCTGCCCTTTCATCCGGTAATCGAAAATGATCTTATATCCGCTGTGCTCCGGGTCAGGTTCTGTGCTGCAGTTCTCGAGTCTTGCACCAATGGCCATTCGAGTCCGCTTCGCCACTGTTAGAAGGGACTCCTCGCTGTTGAAGTCATTCGGGGAAAAGGCCGGATCGCCGGCCAGTATCTGCATGACCGTCCTGTTCTTGTCCTCTTTCTCAAAGCGATCCAGAACCGTTTCGATGCGCATCACTCTTTTGACAAGACCGAGGAGGCGGTTTCCCGTGATACTGCTTCCGTTGCCTGCGATGAGGGAGAGCTTGTTCACCCCGTTTTCGAGGATGTACGTTTTCATCTCCTCTTCGTTATGGATATAGCGTTCTTTCTTCCGTTCCGTTACTTTAAAGAGAGGCGGCTGGGCGATGTAAAGATAGCCTCTCTCGATTAATTCTTTCATCTGCCGAAAAAAGAAAGTGAGGAGCAATGTCCGGATGTGAAGGCCGTCCACATCGGCGTCGGTCATGATGATAACCTTGTGATAACGGAGCTTGCTGACATCGAAATCTCCTTCTTCCCGTCCGATGCCGGCGCCAAGGGCAGTAACAATGACCTTGATCTCTTCGTTTTGCAGCATCTTGTCGAAGCGGGCTTTCTCTACGTTGAGGATCTTGCCGCGTAGGGGTAGAATGGCCTGGTTTTTTCGGTCACGTCCCTGTTTGGCGCTACCGCCGGCGCTGTCGCCTTCTACAAAGTAGACCTCGCTCCGGGCGGGATCTCGCTCCTGGCAGTCGGCAAGTTTTCCGGGAAGGGCGCCGACCTCCAGGGCGCTTTTTCTTCGCGTGAGTTCCTTGGCACGCCGCGCCGCGTCCCGCGCTCTTGCGGCATCGAGGGTTTTGCCGATGATCTGCTTCGCCACCTGGGGATTCTCTTCCAGATAGCTCCCCATTTTCTCATACACAATCCCCTCAACCAGCCCCTTTACCTCGCTGTTTCCCAGCTTGGTCTTTGTCTGTCCCTCAAACTGTGGTTCCTTAAGCTTGACGCTGATGACGCATGAGAGGCCTTCCCGGACGTCTTCCCCCCGGAGGGCGTCTTTCCCGTTCTTGATTAGGTTGCTGTTCGTAGCGTAGGTGTTGATGACCCGCGTGAGGGCGGACTTGAAACCGCTCAGGTGCGATCCGCCTTCCGTGGTGTTGATGCTGTTTGCGAATGAGAAGATGCTCTCGCTGTAGGTGTCGTTGTACTGCATGGCGACTTCCACCTGGCAATCGTCCTTGGCGCCGTCGAAATAGATCGGATTTTTATGAAGGACCCCTTTGTTGCGGTTGATGTATTCCACGAAAGAGACGATTCCGCCCTTGTAGAAGAATTCGTTCTTCTCTCCGTCCCTCTCGTCCATGAGGGTAATTTTAACTCCCTTGTTCAGAAAGGCGAGTTCCCGGAGGCGGTTGGAAAGGAAATCGAAACTGAAATCAATATCCTCGAATATTTCATGATCTGGCTTGAAGGTGATCTTGGTTCCCCGACCTTTCGTTTTTCCGACAACTTCCAGTTCATTTGCGGGCACGCCTCTGCTGTAGAACTGTCTGTATACTTTCTCATCCCTTCTCACTTCAAGTTCAAGGTATGACGAAAGGGCGTTGACGACGGATACATCGACGCCGTGAAGGCCGCCGGATATCTTATAGCTGTCGTTGGAAAATTTTGCACCGGAGTGAAGCTTGGTAAGAACAACCTGGGCAGCCGAAACGCCCTCTTCCTTGTGCATGTCCACGGGAATCCCGCGGCCATTGTCGTCGACCATTACGCTGTTGTCTGCCCTGATTCTGACTTCAATATTATCACAAAACCCTGCGGCGGCTTCGTCGATACTGTTGTCAACCACCTCATACACCAGGTGATGTAGCCCTTCCTTGCCTGTATTGCCTATGTACATGGAAGGCCTTTTCCGAACAGCTTCAAGGCCTTCCAACACCTTTATACTGTCTGCACTATACTGATCCGTCATCTTACTCCTTCCACTTCCTGAAAATGATGTAAATTTTTTATCCGAGTAGTTCCCTTATAAACGAGAATCCATAAATATCTTATAATACTGGATTCCGAATCAAGTCCGGCATGATAGTAAATATAAAAAATTTCGCTATATTTTTAAGGGCATGATAATGCATTTATAATGATCGTTACCCGCAGGTTTTACGACCCCAGGTTTCATTCCCTGACCAATCTCCAATATGATCCTCTCCTCATCAATCACCTCGATGGCATCAAGGAGATATTTCACATTATATCCAACTGTCATTTCCTGTTCATGATAAGAAATATCTATCTCATCTTTCGCTTCTCCCACGTCGGGATTTGTTGAGTTCAATACCAGTTTATCTTCCATCAGCGTCATGATGACGCCGCTATACCTTTCACTGGATATAACATTCATTCTTCTTAATGCATGCAACACCGTATCCCTGTCAAAGCTTACCATAACTCCTTTTTCTGCCGGCATTACCCGGCGATAGTCCGGATAATCCGCATCAATCAGACTGACTTTCAAAACCATACCATCCGTTTTTAAAATACACATCCCTCGACGAACCCCAAACAAAATATCGTCTGATTGTGCCTCAACAAATTTTCGTATCTCACTCAACCCTTTTCTTGGTATGATAATCCCCTTCTCAAGCTCTAAAAACGTTCCTTCCATTCCCACATCCACCATTGCAAGCCGGTGCCCATCCGTTGCAACCATCCTAACCTTGTTACTTTCCCCCTCTTTCCGGGCCTCCAATAAGACACCATTTAAGTTCTTTCTCATCTCATCCGCCGACATGGCAAAAGACGTCTTGTATATTAACTCCTTCAGAATATCTCCCTTTATTTTAAAGAGCTCCACCTCATCTAAATCATCAAATACACTGGGAAAATCATCCGCCGGCAAACCAGGAATCTTATAGATGACTTTCTGGCATGTTATGGTTACCCAGTGATGTTCATTAGTATGGAAGTGAATGTCCTCTCCCTGAATTTCTCTTATCATTTCATATATTTTTCTTGCAGAAAGCGTGATGTCTCCTTTTGCCAGAATCTCAGCTTCATAATCGGCAATCAAAACGATTTCCTTATCCGTGGCAATAATTTTAATTCTGTTGTCCTCCGCTTTAATAAGAATATTATTCAGAATAGGCATGGTGGTTTTCTTTTCAACAATACCAAGCGTCTTTTGAATACCCTCTAAAAAAGTATCTCTTTGTATTTTAAATTCCATCACCATATCCCCCTTGTTTAGGTTTTTTGTTCATTGTAAAAATAATGGTTATACATGACCTATAATAAGATTATTTTTTTTCTTATTATATATAATATAGTAGTATTAATAGAGGGTGTTCATAATGATAAAAAAAGCGATTCATTGAGTGATTTTAAATAAAAGTTCAATATTAAAATGTTGATAACCTCTTAGGGAAAAGTGCTAAATTTTATTCTTAATTATCTCCTCGATGTCGCTGATCGTTTTTTTAATTTTTACATCTCTCTCTACGGCTTTACCGATCTTATTGTTGGCATA
>JAPLJQ010000027.1 GCA_026388495.1 Deltaproteobacteria bacterium
CTTAAGGCGCCCATTTCCGGGACGATTACCAGCCGCAACGTTGAGCCCGGGGAAGTGGTAACGCCGGGGCGTGAAGTATTGACACTCGCGGATCTCTCCAGGGTGGATTTGAAGATATTTGTGGATGAGAAGGAGATCGGAAAAGTCAAACCGGGACAGAAGGTCGATGTCCGGGTGGATACCTTTCCCAACAAGGTCTATGAGGGATATGTCTCTTTTATTTCCCCTGAAGGCGAGTTTACCCCCAAAATCATTCAGACCCAGAAAGAGCGGGTAAAGCTCGTGTACCTGGTCAAGGTGTCCGTAGCCAATCCGAACCTCGAGCTGAAATCAGGGATGCCCGCCGATGCGTGGTTACGGTAAGGGAACAGTGAACAGTAAAAAGTGAAAAGGATTCAGGGCGAGAGTTTTGCGAAATGTCTCATGGTATGGTGAATCACGAAAATGCGTTGATTTCCGTGAAAAATGTATGCATGAATTTCGGAAATACAGAAGCCGTCCGGAATGTATCATTCGGGGTGGAAAGGGGGACTATCTTTGGCCTTGTGGGTTCCGACGGGGCCGGCAAGACTACCCTCCTGCGCATGATTGCCGCCATGATCAAGCCGTCTTCCGGCAGCATTGTTATTGACGGCACGGATGTCGCGTCTAAAAAGACAAGAATCAAAGATCTCATCGGCTACATGCCCCAGCGATTCGGTCTCTATCACGATCTCACCGTAGATGAAAACATGGATTTTTTCATGAATGTTTTCAACATTACCGGTGCGGAAAGAAAGAGGCGCCGGGAGAAATATCTTGGATTTTCCAACCTCCTTCCTTTTATTGATCGTCTGGCGGGGGATCTTTCCGGCGGGATGAAACAGAAGCTGGGGCTCGCCTGTGTTCTTGTTCATGAGCCCAAGGTCCTCATTCTTGACGAGCCGACGAACGGCGTCGATCCCGTATCCCGGCAGGAGTTCTGGGACATCCTGACGCAGATGAGAGGGGACGGCATGACCATTGTGGTTTCCACGGAGTATCTGGACGAAGGCGAGAAATGCGATCGTCTGGCCCTGATGCACCGGGCGCAACTGCTGGACACGGCGACCCCGGCGGATATTCGCGCCTCCTTTCCCACACTGGAGACCGCCATGATTTCCCGGATACGGGAGGTTGACGAGGAGCTTACGCGTGATTCCTTCAAACGATGACGCCATAGCCGTCAGGGATCTGGAGAAGCGTTTCGGGGCCTTTGTCGCCGTCGATAAAATTTCCTTTTCCGTGAAAAAGGGCGAAATCTTCGGTTTTCTGGGCCCAAACGGTTCCGGTAAGTCCACGACCATACGCATGCTCTGCGGCATCCTCATGCCGACGTCAGGATGGGGGCAGGTGGCGGGGCACGACATCTTTACGAAGCCCGAGGACATCAAGAAATCCATCGGTTACATGTCTCAGAAATTCTCCCTTTACGAAGACCTGACCCCCCTCGAAAACATCCGTTTCTATTTGGGTATATACAGTGTGGCGGAGAATGAGTGGAAAGACCGGATCGAATGGATTCTCGATATGACAAGGCTTCAGGAGGTGCAGAACCGTCAGACCCGTGAGTTGCCTCCCGGCTGGCGACAGCGCCTTGCTCTGGGATGCGCCCTCCTGCATCGTCCGGACATTCTCTTTCTGGATGAACCGACGTCCGGGGTGGATCCCATCACCCGGCAGCACTTCTGGGATTTCATCGGTCAGCTTGCCGGGCAGGGGATCACCGTATTTGTGACCACCCACTATATGGATGAGGCTCGTCATTGTGAGCGTATTGTGATGATCAATGAAGGCAAAATCGTTGCCGCCGGAAGTCCCCCGGAAATCATTGCCGCGGCATGTCCCGATCGGCCCGATGCGGATCTGAACGATGCGTTTATCACCCTCATGTCCCGGAGAGGTGCCCCCCATTGAAGCTGAGAAATATCCGCGCCATAACCCTCAAAGAGTTCTACCACCTGATCCGCGATTTCCGGAGCCTGTATCTGGCCTTTGCCGTTCCGCTCCTCCTCATATTTCTGTTCGGATATGCGCTCAGTCTCGATGTGGATAATGTGGAGACGGTGGTGGTGGATTATGACAGGACGGATCTTTCCCGCGATTTCATCCGCCGCCTGGATGCGTCCCCTTATTTTCACGTCGGGGCGCTTCTGACGGAAACGAGGGCGGTGACGGAATATCTGGACCACGGCCGGGCGTCCCTGGCCATCGTCATTCCCCCCGACTGGACGAAAAACCTCCGGGCGGATCGGGAGGCGCCCCTGCAGATCCTTCTTGACGGCAGCGACCCGAATTTTGCCGGCATCACCAGGGGGTATGTAAATGCCTTCATCGAACGGTACAATCAGAAACTGCTTGGCGAATTTCTCAACCGCCAGGGGATGGAGAAGATAAACCCGCCTGTGGAGGGAAGGATCAGGGTGTGGTTCAACGAGGATCTTGAAAGCCGCAATTTCATTCTTCCCGGCATCATTGCGGTCATCATCATGATCGTGGGGGCCATGCTGACTTCTCTTGTCATCGCCCGGGAATATGAAAACGGGACGATGGAAACGATCAAATCCCTCCCCATCAACGCCGGTGAATTTCTCATCGGGAAAGCCATCCCTTATTTTTTCATCGGACTCATTGATGTTCTCGTTTCCATCCTCATGGGGCAGGTGCTCTTCGGCGTCGTCATGAAGTCCAGCTTCTGGCTGATGATCCTGGCTTCTTCCATTTATCTGGCCGTCGCCCTTGCCCTGGGACTGCTCATTTCAACCGTCACCAAATCGCAGTTAGTGGCCAATCAGGGCGCCATTCTTATCACGTATCTTCCTTCCCTGCTGCTTTCGAATTTTGTTTTTCCCGTGGTCAATATGCCGACGGCTCTTCAGATGGTGACCTACATCGTTCCGGCCACCTATTATATTGATATTCTGAACGGCCTGTATCTGCGGAACCTCGGCCTGGCTCATTTGTGGCCGAGTTTTGTCGTCATGACGGTCATGTTCGTCATTCTGGCGGCTGCGAATTGCCTGTTGCTTAAAAGGGAGGGGCTGTGACATGAGCTGGCTTCGCATCCGGGAACTCGTCCGAAAGGAATTCATCCTGCTTTTCAGGGACAAACAAAACCGTCGTGTTTTAATCGTTGCACCCATTATTCAACTCCTTTTATTCGGGTACGTCGTGAACTACGACATCAGAGACATCCGGGTCGCCCTTCTGGACCAGTGCCGCACGCGGGAAAGTCGTATGATCGCTGACGCCTTCAGCGCCAATAAAATCTTCAGGATCACCCAGGTTGCACATGACGAGAGGGACCTTGAACAGGATTTGTTGAAGGGGAAGGTGGATCTCGCCATCAAGATCGGGCCTGATCTGAGCCGGAAAATCAGAAAGGGGGAAACGGCAGAGGTCCAGATCCTTGCCGACGGCAGCATGAGCAATATGGCATCCATCCGTGTGGCCTATGCCGTTACGATCATCAATACATTGAATCAGGAACTGATCAGGGAACTGTATCCCGTAAATATGGCATACGGCAAAATCGACGGAAGGATCAGGACCTGGTACAATCCCAACCTGGACAGCCAGCATTTCTTTGTTCCCGGCATCGTCGCCTTTGTGGTCATGCTCATCGCCCTGCTTATGACGTCGATCGCCATCATCAAGGAAAAGGAAGCGGGAACGATGGAGCAGCTCATCGTGACCCCGCTGAAACCCATCGAACTCATCATCGGGAAAACAATTCCCTATATCGTCATTTCCGTTGTACAGATGATCGTGGTGACGCTCATTGCCGTTTTCTGGTTTCAAATTCCCTTTTCCGGCAGTATTCTCCTCCTGTTCTTTGCCACCTGCCTTTTTCTGTTGAGCACCCTCGGTGTCGGTCTTTTCATTTCCACGGTCTCTTCGACGCAGCAGCAGGCCATGATGACGACCTTCTTTTTCATCCTTCCTTTTTTCATGCTCAGCGGCTTTGTGTTTCCCATTGCCAACATGCCCGATATCGTTCAGTGGTTGACTTATCTGAACCCTTTGAGGTATTTTCTTACCATCATCCGGGGTATTTTCCTGAAGGGGGTCGGGCTGCATGTC
>JAPLJQ010000458.1 GCA_026388495.1 Deltaproteobacteria bacterium
ATGAACTGTGGTCATTATATGACCGCTGGTCAATTTCTATATGATAATTTTGATGGTGTCAAGGAAAATAAGATGGAACTAAGATGATCGGGGAGGGGAAGGAAATGATTTATTTTACATTGCGCCCCTTCTCCCCACCCACAAGGTGGGGCAAGGGAGACGCTTTTCCGGCCAAAACGGCTGCCAGATTCTTATAGGCTTCCCCATAATTCGGATTAATGCTTAATGCCGTCGTAAAGTGGACAATGGCCTCGTCAGAGCGGCCCGAATTTGCCAGAGCGAGGCCCATGTTGTTATGAGCCATGGCATGGTCCGCATCCAGTTGCAGCGCTTTTTCATAATAACGCAGGGACTCTTTTAGCTTCCCCTGCCTGGCCATAGCGGATCCCATATTGTTATAGGCATCGGCATTGTCCGGATTGATTTCCAAAGCCTCCCGGAAACGCTTCATGGCTTCATCAAATCTGCCCATGCTTGCATAAGCTATCCCCAGATTGTTGCGGGCCTTTTCATCATTTCCCTTTATCCTTAAAGCCTCATGGTAATAATATATGGCCTGTTCCAGCTTCCCCTGGGAAGCCAGAACAAGACCCATGTTGGTATGAGCCGCCGGGTAGTCCCTTTTTATTTGTATAGCCAGGTCAAAATGTCTTGCAGCCCCATCCGATTTGCCCTGGTTAAGCAATGCAACCCCAAGGTTATTATGGGCAAGATAGTTATCCTGGGTAACCTTCAGGGCGTGTTCAAAGAGCGTTACGCTGTTCTTCCAGTACGTTACCTGAATGAACGTACACATGATGGAGATACACAGGACCGCTCCGGCAGATACGGTCAAAATGACCTCTTTCTTGGGCCATTTCTTGAGAAGATCAGGAATGCCCCAGGCAATCATGATAAACAGGCCTATTCCGGGAACATAGATATATCGATCCGCCATGGCCTGCTCACCTGCCTGTATGAAACCGATAACCGGCACAAGGGTTCCCAGGTACCAGAGCCACCCTACAAGGATATATCGATAGTGCCGAGAGAGATAAATCACAAAACCGGATATGCATATTATGACCAGGAATGCTCCGGCAATCCGAAACAGATCAATGTGTGTCGTGTAGGGATAAAATACGGCCAGATTTTCCGGCCAGAAAATTTTCCCCAGATATTTTACATAGGATAAAATGGCACTTGAAACACGATCCCCGACAGACAATGCATCGAAAGAAATGACGGCGCCTTCGTGTCTTGTTGCGATGAAAGTAAAAACGCTCATGAGCAATGTCAGAATAAAAAGAGGAATTTTTTCAACGATGAGACGGTATAGATCCTTCCGTGTTGTAAGTCGATTCAGAGGCCAGTAATCAAAAAGCAGCAAGACAAAAGGAAGTGTGACAAGCATCGGCTTTGCCATAAGTCCCAAGGAAAATGTCAAAACGAGGAGGGTATATCTGAGGATGGCGGGATGTTCCACATAACGTACATAGAACCACATTGCCAGAAGCCAGAGAAATGTACTTAAAACATTCTTGCGTTCTGCAATCCACGCAACCGATTCAACATTCAGGGGATGCACGGCAAAAACTGCCGCAACAAAGGCACTTTTCCATACGTTGCCGGTTGTGCGCTTCAGTAAAATATATAACAAAATGGCGTTTGCCATATGAAAGATCAGGTTCGTCCAGTGGTGTCCACCAGCGCTGGACCTGAACAACTGATAGTCAAGCATATGAGAAAGCCATGTCAGAGGATGCCAGTAGCCCACACGGGTATCCTTCATTGCCCAGATGAAGCCATCCCAGGACAATCCGGATTTAACATAACGATTTTTCGTTATATAGGATATATCATCATAATCGATCAGGTCATAATACTGGACATGCCAATAAGCGATCAAAATGACGACGGCCAGAAACATGCAAACCAGAAGATCGAGATATTTCCGAATACTTGTGATACCCTGGCTTTCTGAAACGGCTACGTTTTTCCGGTCGTTTTCTGTCATGTGAATCTTATGTATTCCTCCGACAGGTAAATATGCCTAAGCTTGTCATGCCCGACTTGATCCGTCATCCAGTCTTTTCAGTAGAATCCGGCTTCTGCCGGAATTACGGAACTTTAGATATTTTGTTGCCGGAGTAATAAACAAAGGATTTATGCTATATAAATTTAATGCGTCTTGTTGCAAAAAGAACCATCTTCATCAACATCCATCCGTGCCTCCAACGGCTGATGTTTGTCGAGCCATACGTTCTTTCGCGGTAACGGACAGGCATTTCAACGATTTTAAAATTCAACCTGGCGGCGCCAAACAAAAGATCAAAATCGCCGAACGGATCGAAATCTCCAAAATAGGATCGATTTTTAGCAATCCTATCATAATCCTTTTTCCATAATACTTTGGTACCGCAAAGGGTATCCTTGATCGGTTGACCTAATAGCCATGTGAATGCGAGGCTGAAGAATTTATTACCCACAAGATTCAGGAATCGCATGGCACTCCTTTCCATAGGGTAAACAAGGCGGACGCCATTTATAAACTCCCCTTTCCCCGAGTGTAGAGCCTCATAAAAACGCGGCAGATCTTCAGGAGATACCGTAAGATCACCGTCGAGAATCATGAACACCTCGCCACTTGCATGGGAAAATCCTTTCCTCACAGCATCACCCTTACCAACACCGGTCTGACGGAGCAATGTGCATTGCCTGTCCGGGAAACGCTTCATCGCTCTCTCAACAGCCCCGTAGGTATCATCTTTCGAATGACCCTCAACAAACACAAGCTCCGTTCCTTGGCCCATTTCCGGTACCCTCTCAAATATTTCGACAGCCTTCCCTGCCTCATTCCTGACGGGTATAATCACGGACACACGTGGCACCCCTTTATGAACATCCCGGTTCGGCGCCGGTCGTGCCACAATAAAATGAGTCAGCGCCATAATCTTAAAAGGCCAGATTTTCGCAACCAGACGGTTCATCAGTTTATCCAATAAGGGCGTCGGCAGAGGCCATATGATTTCTTCCCAGTGCCTGATGAGTTCAAAACCGGCAAGATTCAATAGCCCTTCGATATCTTCCACAGTAAGCCAGTTTTGAAGCAATGTCGGCTTTGCAAACCCCAAACGCCGAACAACGGAGAGGGGCAATTCCCACAACCGGCTATAGGTATTGATCAGGATTCTTGAGCGTGGCGTGGCAAGATTCATCATCCTTTCAAAAGCCCCCTGAACATCCCAGAGGTCATTTACCAGGTCTG
>JAPLJQ010000523.1 GCA_026388495.1 Deltaproteobacteria bacterium
AACTGCCGTGAAGATGTACGATAAGGTGATGAAATACTGGAATGCGTACCTTGACGGACTGAAACGCCAGCGAAGCACCGTGCAGGGAGAAGAACTCGCCCTCCTGAATCAGAAGATCGAGTACATGGAGAAGACAGACATCGCAGTTGTCGTCTCGCAGTCACAGAACGAGATTGAGGACTTAAAAAAGAAAGGTGTGGACATCACTCCCCACCGTACCCGGATGGTCAAAGAGGATCTCGCATCGAAGTTCAAAGACTCCAACGATCCCCTGCGAATCGCCTTTGTCTGCGCCATGTGGCTGACGGGTTTTGATGCGCCGGCTTGTTCGACAATCTACCTCGACAAACCGATGAAGAACCATACCCTGATGCAGACCATCGCACGGGCGAACCGGGTCTTCGGCGAGAAAGTCAACGGTCTTATCGTGGATTATTACGGCGTATTCAAGGATCTCCAGAAGGCCCTCGCCATCTATGCGCCGGGACGCGGGGCCGATGAGGTCATGCCGGTCCAGCAAAAAGAGGAACTGGTAAAACTCCTCAAGATGGTGATCGATGAAACCACGACATTCTGCGAGATGAAAGGTATCGATATAGAAGATGTCCTGAAAGCACGGAACCTGCAGAAAGTAAAATTGCTGGATGACAGCGTCGATGCAATTCTTGTGAATGACGAATCCAAACAGAAATTCCTCAACCTTGCGGGAAATATCAACCGCTTGTTCAAGGCAATTAAACCCGATCCAGCGATTAACGATCTCCTCCCGCTCTGCACGCTGTATCTTATCATATCCCTGAAAATCCGGTCGCTAACTCCTGCCGCAGATATCAGTCAGGTAATGGAATCAATTGAACAGCTCCTCGATCGTTCAATCTCAACAGAGGGGTATGTAATCAAGCCACCGGCGATTCTTGATTTGAGCCAATTGAATCTCGATGTGCTCAAAGAAAAGATCGAGCGAAACCGGGCCCGGATAGAGACTGAAAAATTCCGGGGACTTGTCGAGCGGAAGGTGCAGGAACTTGTTGCCCTCAACCATACGCGTATTAATTTTGTCGAAAAATTACAGCAGATGATCGACGAGTACAATGCAGGCAGCCTCAACACCGAGGAATTCTTCAAACGCCTTGTTGATTTTGCACGAGAATTACAGGATGAAGAAAAACGAGCCATCAAGGAGAACCTGACAGAGGAGGAACTCACGATCTTTGACCTGTTGACAAAACCGGCAATGAAACTCACAAAACGGGAAGAGGAACAGGTCAAGAAAGTCTCAAAGGAACTGCTGGAGACATTGAAACAGGAAAAACTCGTCCTTGACTGGAGAAAGAAACAACAGACTCGTGCATCGGTTCGGCTGTGTATCGAGGACGTTCTAGATCATCTCCCTCCGACCTATTCAAAGGATATCTACAAAGGCAAATGTGAAATTGTGTATCAGCATATTTTTGAAGTCTATCCGAGTCAGGGGATGACAGGTCAGATGGTGACCGGATAAATAAATACGCGCCCCCCACCCCCACTCAGCAAAACCTAATCCCGCATCATTTCCCCTCCGTTGTTTTGAAATAATCTAATTACTATCGCTCACTATGTCTCTATTATGCCCGGTAAAGCGCTTATCGTCTTAGAAACCCCTTGGTGGCCCCCAGAAGTGAATCGAGGACGAGCATCAGTCCTCCCATTCTTTCAGGGATTGGTAAATTATGTGGAACATTTCTCAGTATATCATTCCAATTTTTATGAGAGAGAAGGTTTCAAAGTTGCGCTCACTGATGATCTCACCCACACAAAGGAAGATCGATTGTACATTTACATAGCCGCCCATGGCGGGAGTTCGATGATTGGCGGGATGGGCACCTGTACCGGTGTAAATCTTACAACTGTCCTTTCAGAAATAGGAAATGCAACACGGTATAAAAATATTGAAGGGGTAATTATCGGATCCTGTAATATTGGTGGGAAAGTGGATAATTTCAAACAAGCACTTATCGGGACACGTATTCCTTGGATCTTTGGGTATACGTGTGAGATCGATTGGATCACTTCAACTTTAATCGATTTGGCAATTTTTGAGAATATGACCACAATGAAAACTACCGATTTGAATAATCGAACAAAAATTATCAATGCCTTTGCGCGATCCTTAAAACGGTTTGATGGCAATTTCATCATTGGGAAAAAAGTTGGAAACGATGTTGCACTGAAAAATGCAATAACTCTCGTAGTCAAACCAAGGGGACGTGGGAATATCTCGCAGGATGAGACGGAGAATTTGAGGCAGAAATTAAACTGGTAAAGCATTTGGGCTCTATTTGAGAGGAATAATCCGGAGGATATTCATGCAAATTGACATCGAGGATAAGATTAACAGTTTACGATATCAAATAAGGGAACTTCTTAAAAATCAAGACTGGCAAAATGCCATTATTCTTGGGGATTTTCTGATTGAACTTACTCCAGAAGATCCCGTTGTTCATTATCACATGGGCATTGCGTGGTTAAACTTAAACGATCTTGACCAGAGTGAAAAGTTTTTACAGCAAGCCCAAGAATTAGGAGATGATAGTGCAGAGATTTTGTTGTTGTTGGGGGAGGTTTGTTCCTATCGTGGAGATCTAAATGGGGAGTTCTTCTGGGCAAAAAAGGCCATTGAACGAGAACCTGACAATATCAATGCGCATTTTGTTATTGCATATGCCTACCTTAACATTGGGCATTTACAGGAAGCCGAAGCCGCATTCAAAGATATATTAGAGCGCGATCCTGTTAATGTTCAAGCCCACAGTGCTTTGGCAGATATCTTCCTATTGACACAAAGATTGGAAGACGCAGAAGACCAATTGCGTGAAGCCATAAAAATTCAACCCGACAATGGTTCTCTATACGCCGATCTTGGACACACACTTACCCGAATGAAAAAAGACGATGACGCCCTTGCTGTTTTTTTAACAGCGTTAGATCTTGAACCTGATATTCCCGAACGATATTATAACGTTGGCGACACCTATCTGGCATTGGGAAATGAAGAAAAATCTGTTTTATATCTCAGAAAAGCCAGCCAAATGGCTCCGGAAAACTCACTATATCACTATGATCTTGGTCTAGCATTTTTTACGTTAAAGAGGTATGAAGACTGTGCACGTGAAAGTGAAGCTGCTCTTCGGAATGATCCAGAAATGAGGTTCGGGCGCACCAACCTTGGGATGAGCGCTATGGAAAATCTTGGATTAGCATATATGCATCTCGAAAAGTATGAAGATGCAGAAGCGTGTTTCCAACGGAACTTGCATCTTGTAGCCTCAACCTATTTTAATCTCGGATTAACGCTCTTCAGACAGAAAAAGTTTGAAGATGCGCTAATACATTTCAAACATGCAACCGATCTGGTTCCCAATGATCCAGAGTACTGGGATCTTGTCGGTAATGCCTATCTGGAGTTAAATAAATTGAACGATGCACAAAAAGCATTGGAAAAATCAATTGAGATTGATCCCACCTATGCACTTTCGTACTACGATCTTGGAGTAATGTTCTCACAGATTAAAGGACGCGAAAATGAGGCAATAAAATTCTTCAAACGTGCAATCTCGCTTGGTGAAGATAGTCATCATCCTCACTATGCGCTCGCGTGCCTTTACTCACTGAAGAATAAGAGAAGATTCGCGCTTGACCATCTCGGCAAGGCAATTCAGCGGGGATACAAGGATCGTGAGCATATAGATCATGATCCCGATTTCGATTCGTTGAGGGATGAGCCGGAATTCCAGAAACTCATAAAGAAAATTGTTCGGTCTTAATATATCTGTACAAAAACTTCGCATAGCGATCTGGAATGTAGAACACTCGACGTGCTTCAAAAAAGGTACCCGAAAAACCCCTATTACAGGGGGTAATAGATCCCCCCTAAAAAAAACCCAAATTGGGCCCCGATTCTCTCCCACAATCACCCAGCCACCCCCAAAAACCCCGTAAAACGCCCGGATTGGATCATGCTAAAAAATACCCTCAATATGGGCTCCGTTTGCCAAAATACGGCAGGAAACGATGTCACCTATTCGACGTAAAGGCCCTTTTTATCGAGGTCATTTTTGCCACATACTTTAGGCCAAAAACCCTGAGAAACGCTGCCAGAACGCGAATATGAAGGTCGGTTTTTCCGAAGAAGGTCTAAAAATAGGGATAGTAAGAAAAGAAAACCTGAAAAATAAAATTCAACGACAGTAACTTCACTTTATTAGGAAGTCGGGAGACATGATTGTATGGACACATACGACTTTTCCTCGATGAGGAGAGAACTGTTTTACCAGGAATTCATGATTCACTATCTTCAGGAAGAACAGAAAAAACGGTGGGAAGAATTACGGGCAATCGAAAGGAATTTAGAAAAATTAGAGGCCGATCCAAAGTTTCAACAATTATTGAAACTTCTTGAAAAACTCAAGGGTGAGCCGGTCGCGGTGCAGGTGCGAGCACAGCGAAGTCGTGCGAAGCATGCAAAGCGGTCGGCGAAAAACCCTTAGCTGAACAAGTGACATGCAGACGCCCGGTCATGTACACTTGTCCTCGCCGATGCTCCGGTTCGCTTTACATCACCGGGCTGCTTTTGTTTTCGGTGTACCGGGGAGATGACGACGCCCCTGGCTTGTCGCGATGCTCCTACACCAACAGAACCACTATGGTGGGACCTTTATTTTATACATACTATTATCGTATCACAAATCAATTTTCGAAACAAAGGCATAGCGTGGGGTGCTGCCGTGTCTTTATTTTGGTGCGTGTGCTGGTCATAGCACGGAGATCTAATAAAAACATGACCTAAAAAAGGGGAGGTTATGAAATGAGATCAAAAATTTCAAAGAATTTCCGTTTTATCCTGATTACTGGACTTGTAGTACTTTTCTTATTGGTTATGGTTTCGCCGGTTTCGGCTGAGTTAAGGACAATTAAACAGGGAGGGTCGGTGTTTATTGGAGAGCAGGGGTTGGATTTGACAAGCGCAATTGCGGCGTATCAGAGCCCAAACGTGCCAACCAGTATTGGCTGGTGGCCATCCGCATATATGGTTAGTCAAGGACGCCCCCCAGATATGACGTATACACTGACTAACCCGTCAAATACCCTAATATCGCCCGCTATATTTGGCTCGTACACTGGAAATTGGTATCCTATTAATTCGGCTGGGACGGTAGATACTTCCAAAGGTGCATTTATCGTTGTCACAGACCCGAGCCTCCATATCGATGTCTGGGATTATTCAAGGTTTCCAACTACTTATAATGACGGATCGAATATGGGGTCTGTGAGCGGTAAGTCCGTTTTTCCGGGTGATCAACTTGGGTTCAAAATTTACACCAACATGGATGCGGCTGGTAATCCTCAATACCGACCAAACGCCAATGCCGCTACTGACGGATTCATCAATGGTGGTACGGCTATCCCTCTCAGTAATCAGTTTGTTAACGCTCCCTACTTCTATTGGGGAAGCTTGGCAAACAACTGGTATACAGACGCACTAGAGAACGGCCAGTACGCTTACCCGCCCGGTACCTACACTGTATATGCAGAGTCCACTCTTAACAACATGAGAAACAACTACCAGTTAGGGGGCGCTGACTACATTGGAAAGACGGTATCCCGAACGCAGACCGTAACCATTGTCTCCCCCTCGTTAAAAATCACATCGAATAAGGACATCGTCGTCCGCAGCAATTCGTTCTCGTGTACCGTCACTGGTGTACCAAACACGATATATGATTTGTATACTAATAATGGCGATGTTTCCGGAATTACACCACCAACACTTTACGCGGATCAATACAGCACCCCCATATCTTCCGGACACATCCAAACACGGACAAACGACGCTGGCGTCCGTACTCTAGAATTTGTGACCTCGCAACAGACCACTCCCATGATCTATACTATCAAAGTGATTAATCCTAAAAATCCCCCACGAGGTCCAGCTTCAGATCAAGTCAGTATTAACGTCCTTACAGTGGCCCCCACACCAACACCAACGCCTACCCCATCGTTCGGGACCATCGTTATTCAATCGAATCCGGCAACTGCTAATATTTATCTCGATAACTTAGTAAAAGGCGTTACTCCATTGACGATCAATAACGTTCCCAATGGAGCTCATGTCGTGCTTCTCCGGCTCTATGGTTATCAGGATTCGTCAAGCTCCATCAACGTTCAAGGGGATACACAGACAATTAATCCGACGCTCACACCAATCGGTATTGCGACTACTGGAACAACAACCATTCCCACTACTACTTCTGTTACAACAACCACAACAACCGGGGTTATCACAACACAATTAACGACAACTGTCACAACCGCAACCCCTACACCAACAGCGAAGGTGAATTACAGCGCTACAATCGCTGCGATGCAAAGTCAAATCGCCGAACAGGGCACAAAGATCGCGGAGCAGGGGAACATTTTGGATCAGATAATGACCTTTTTAAGAAATGTTTTTGGTTTTAAATAATTTTTTTTTAAACAATCATAGTGTCAAACAACGGTAGCAAGATTATCCGGTGAGACGCAGACGCCCGGTCATGTTCACTCGTCCTCGCGTCGGCTCCGGCTCGCTTCACATCACCGGGCTGCTCTTTTCGCGGTGTACCGGGGGGATGACGACGCCCTCATCTTGTCACTCCGCAGCGGCTTCGTTCCGGCGATGACGGCTGCTCTCGCACGCTCCTCACATACCGCTTCGCGGAATGTTCGTCGCTGTTGATCGTACACGCTCATAACGCTTAGTGACTCGCTCCCGCGACGCAC
>JAPLJQ010000115.1 GCA_026388495.1 Deltaproteobacteria bacterium
TAGGGTGTAAGTGAGCCGCTATACGCTTTTATATGAAAATCCCCCCAATCCCCCTTTGCTAAAGGGGGGCAGGGGAGGATTTTCATGTTTCGTTGTGCCCACGCCTGGGCATGGGGGTTAGCGTGTTGGTGGTTTTTTATATTTTCGCAGTGAATACCTGGGATTGGAGATAAAAAGGTTTGTATGAAGATACTGGATCGCCTCTTTAGTTATATAAAAGATGAAAAAAAGACCCTGGTTTCCCTGGGTCGCAACGATATCTGCTGGTGCGGCAGCGGAAGGAAATATAAGCGCTGTCATCTGGAGACGGATGAGGAAAAGAGAAGAAAAAAAGCCATGTAAAGACCCGATAAATTTTTCCCTTCGTTCTTTCTGCTTTGTCCCCCGGAAATGCTCCGGTGGATACCGGCCCATCTTTTCCGTATGCCCGTAGGACTTGTGAAAAAAAATGGCATCCTGATGATCGACTTCGCCCTGGAGACGGAACGGTCGGAAGGAAAGAGCGTGGAAGAATCCATTCATTACGCCGGTCTTCTATATCTACATTGACATGTTCAACACGTGGCTGACGAAAAAGAAAATTGAAGGGCGCATATAAGAGATTGTCAGCATGGTCTGAGCTGAAGCACAAAAAATAGCGGAACTTCGACGTAAAATGTGGTAATAATGAAAAAAATAGCTCTTTTTCGTTGATTTCGAGGAGGAGAAAGGGAACAAGATGTCTGATTTTATCAGGGATATTATCGATGAAGACTTGAAAGCCGGCAAGCATCAGGGGCGCGTGGCCACCCGGTTCCCGCCCGAACCGAATGGATATCTCCATATCGGACACGCCAAGTCTGTCTGCCTCAATTTCGGTATTGCCGGCCAATATGCCGGCGCCTGTAATTTACGAATGGATGACACGGACCCGAGCGGGGAAAGCATGGAATATGTTGATTCGATCATCCGGGATGTGAAATGGCTTGGTTTTGACTGGGATGATCGTTTGTATTATGCCTCCGATTACTATGAGACCCTCTACCAGTATGCCCTGCAGCTTATTGGGAAGGGAAGGGCCTACGTTTGCAGCCTGAGCGCCGATGAGATAAGGGAGTACCGGGGCACCCTGACGGAACCGGGAAGAGAAAGCCCCTACCGCAGCAGATCCGTGGAAGAAAACCTCGATTTGTTTGAACGCATGCGGGCCGGAGACTTTGAGGAAGGAACCCATGTCCTTCGGGCAAAAATTGACATGACATCTCCCAATCTCACCATGCGGGATCCCGTCATTTTCCGGATAAAAAAAGAAGCTCACTATCGAACCGGCGATAAATGGTGCATCTATCCCATGTACGATTTTGCCCATTGTCTCTCCGACTCCATAGAGAAAATCACCCATTCCATTTGCACCCTGGAGTTTGAAAACAACCGGCCCCTTTATGATTGGTTTCTCGATGAATTGAGCGTGGAATGTCATCCTCAGCAGATCGAGTTTGCCCGTCTCAACCTCAGTTTCACGATTTTGAGCAAACGAAAACTGATCGAACTGGTGGAAAAAGGGATTGTGATCGGATGGGATGATCCGCAGATGCCCACCCTGGCGGGCATGCGGAGACGGGGCTACACCCCCGAAGCGATCCGCACGTTCTGTGAGCGTATCGGCGTCGCCAAGAACGACAGCATCATCGATATTGCCCTCCTTGAGCACTGTGTCCGGGACGACCTGAATGAGAAAGCTCCGCGCGTCATGGCAGTGCTCAGGCCGTTGCGTGTGGTTATCGACAACTACCCTGAAGGCCGGGTCGAGGAGATGGAGTGTCCTTATCATCCCCAGAATGCCGCGATGGGCTCTCGAAAAGTTCCCTTCTCCCGCGTGCTCTACGTGGAACGGGATGATTTCATGGAGAATCCGCCCAGGAAGTTTTACCGTCTGGCTCCCGGCAGAGAAGTCCGTCTTCGCTACGGGTACTTTATAAAGTGCGTAAGCGTCGTTAAAGACCCCGGCACGGGCGACGTGGTCGAACTCCACTGCACCTATGACCCGGAGACGCGAAGCGGGTTTGCCCCCGACGGCCGGAAGGTCGATGCAACCATCCACTGGGTATCGGCGGCTCATTCCCTTCCGGCGGAAGTGCGCCTTTACGACCGTCTCTTCCACGTCGCCAATCCTCTGATGAAGGAAGGTTCCGATTTAACGGCGGCTCTGAATCCAAAATCGCTGGAAATTCTTGACTCATGCAGGGTGGAGCCGAGCCTGTCGGATGCGGCGCCGGGGAGTCGGTTCCAGTTTGAGAGGGTTGGCTATTTCTGTATGGATTCCGCTGCTTCTTCAGACAAAGGCCCCGTGTTCAACCGAACGGTTACATTGCGGGATTCCTGGGCTAAAATCGTGGAAAAGGGAAATACCCCCACACGGTAAATTCATATCTTGTTATGTTAAACCGCGTCAATGA
>JAPLJQ010000562.1 GCA_026388495.1 Deltaproteobacteria bacterium
AGGCAGGCCTCGTTTCCGTCCCCGCCGTCTTCATCGACAGCCAGAACTACGCAGAAATCTCCCTCGTGGAAAACCTGCTCCGCCAGGATCTGACCCCCGTGGAAGAGGCGGAAGCCCTGGAGCGCCTCCGGAAGGATCACACCTATCAGCAGGACGATATCGCCCGGATTCTCGGCAAATCGAAGACCATCATATCGGAAACCCTCTCCCTGAACAGGCTACCCCAGGAGGTCCTGAACGAGTGCCGCAAAGACCCCTCCGTGCCGAAACGCGTCCTCATCGAGATCGCCCGCAAGAAGCAGGAGCGGAGCATGCTAACAGCATACTGGCAATACAAGGCCACACTGACCCCGAAGAAAAAAACCGCGACGGGCGTCAAAACGACCAAAGCGCAAAGCGCCTTCAACGCCATGGACGCCACAGAGCAAAAGATCAAGACACTGGACGTTCAGACCCTGTCCCCGGAGGAGAAGCAAAACTTCATCATCGCCATCGGAAATATGAAACGCACCCTTGAGACTGTTCTAACCGCGGTCACGCAACCACCGCCGGAAGACGGAAGCGGAGCTCAGAACGGGGAGTCCGGGGAGCCGAAAACGGGCAAAAATTTAGCATGAAAATGATCGGCACTGTCGTCAGTTCATTAATTATATCATACAGATAAGTCAGTTCGACGCGTCGAACTGCTCTTTGAATGACATCACCAAAGTGATCATCCACGACGACGTAATAGAAAGACTTGCCTATGAATCAGACGCCGGAAGAGTTGGCCAGAGACAACATTGACAGGCAGCTTACCGCCTGCGGCTGGATCGTTCAGCATAAAAAGCAGATCGATCTCGGCGCCGGTATCGGCGTTGCAGTTCGGGAGTATCAAACGGAGGTCGGACCTGCCGATTACATCCTCTTTGTGGACCGGAAACCGGTCGGCGTCATCGAGGCCAAAAAAGAGGAAGAAGGCGTCCGCTTGACCGTTGTTGAAGGGCAATCAGCCGAATATGCCGCGAGCAGGCTTAAACACCTCAATAACGATCCCCTGCCCTTCGTTTATGAAAGTACGGGCGCTGTAACCCGTTTTACGGATTATCGCGATCCGAAACCAAGATCACGGCCGGTCTTCCGGTTTCATCAGCCCGAGACGTTCAGGGACGGGCTGAAAAAGCCCAAGTCCCTGAGAGAACGGCTCCTCGATCTGCCCGATCTGCCCACGGAAGGTCTGCGCGATTGTCAGATCACGGCGACGACCAACCTCGAAGCCTCCTTCAAGGCCAACATGCCCCGCGCCCTCATCCAGATGGCGACCGGTTCGGGAAAGACCTTTGCCGCCATCACCGCCATCTACCGCCTCCTGAAGTTTGCCGACGCCAAACGGATTCTTTTTCTGGTGGACACCCGCAACCTGGGCGAACAGGCTGAACAGGAATTCATGGCCTACCTGCCCAACGACGATAACCGTAAATTTACCGAACTTTACAATGTGCAGCGTCTGAAATCGAGTTATGTTGCCACGGACAGCCAGGTCTGCATCAGCACGATCCAGCGCCTCTATTCCATCCTGAAAGGCGAAGAGCTGGACGATAAAGCCGAAGAGACCAACCCCGGCGAGATTCAATGGGGAAAGCGCGACCCCCTGCCCGTTGTGTATAACGGGAAACTTCCCATCGAGTTTTTCGATTTTATCGTCATCGATGAATGCCACCGCAGCATTTATAACCTCTGGAAACAGGTCCTGGAATATTTTGACGCTTTTCTCATCGGTCTCACGGCCACGCCGGATCAGCGGACCTTCGGCTTTTTCAATCAGAATATCGTCAGCGAATACACCCATGAAGAAGCCGTCGCCGATGGGGTCAACGTCGGTTACAATGTCTATCTGATCGAAACGGAAATCACAAAAAAAGGCTCTGTCGTCTGGAAGGGCGAATACGTCGATGTCCGTGAAAAGCTCTCCCGGAAGAAGCGTTGGCAGCAATTGGACGAAGATGTCGCCTATTCGGCTAAAACGCTGGACGATGACGTGGTGAATCCCAATCAGATCCGGGCCATTATTAGAACTTACAAAGAGAATTGGCCGCAGATCTTCCTACAGCGGCAAGAAGTGCCTAAAACGCTCATCTTTGCCAAGACCGACAGCCATGCCGATGATATCATCCAGATTGTCCGCGAGGAATTTGCGGAAGGCAACGATTTCTGTAAAAAGGTGACTTATCTGGCCGATGAAGACCCGAAGTCGGTCCTTGCGCAGTTTCGCAATGATTACAATCCGCGCATTGCCGTTACCGTCGATATGATCGCCACAGGCACGGATGTGAAACCCCTGGAATGCCTCATTTTCATGCGGGATGTGAAAAGTCGCAACTATTTCGAGCAGATGAAGGGTCGGGGAACCCGAACCATCGCCCTTGACGACCTCCGCAAGGTCACACCCTCCGCCCGATATACGAAAGACCATTTC
>JAPLJQ010000124.1 GCA_026388495.1 Deltaproteobacteria bacterium
CCGATGCTGATGTGATGAACATGCTGAATGATGCGGAGAAATCTGTATTTAAATGCATATCCTTGGAAAAAGTGGATATTGATACCGTCATCGCGTCCACGGGTTTCAAAGCCGCCGAGGTTTTAAGTATCCTCCTGAACCTGGAGTTGCGAGGGCTTATCGAACAAAGGCCCGGAAAAATGTATGTCCGCAAGGAGTAACCATGTCAAATTCTCTCATTATAGTGGAATCACCCACAAAAGTTAAAACCATCAAGAAATATTTGGGACCTGATTTCGACGTCAGGGCCTGCATGGGTCATGTGAAAGATCTCCCGAAAAGCACCTTGGGCATTGACATGGATCATGATTTTGAACCAACCTACCAGGTCATCGAAGCCAAGAAGAAAACCCTCTCCGAACTGAAAAAAGCAGCGAAAACGGCACGTCACATCTATCTGGCTCCGGACCCGGACCGCGAGGGGGAAGCCATTGCCTGGCATATCGCCCAGGAAGTAGGCGTGAAGGGCAAAACCATACAGCGGGTCCTTTTCAACGACCTGACAAAAAACACGATTCTGGAAGCCATCAGCCATCCGCTGGAACTGGATTTCAATAAATATGAAGCGCAGCAGACCCGCCGGATTCTGGACCGGCTCGTGGGATACCAGATCAGCCCTTTGCTCTGGGAAAAGGTTAAACGGGGACTGAGCGCCGGGCGCGTACAGTCCGTGGCGGTACGGATGGTCTGCGACCGGGAAGAGGAAATACGCCGGTTTGTTTCAGAAGAATATTGGAACATCACGGCGTCCTTGGAAGGGGCGCAGCCGCCACCCTTTGATGCACGTCTTATCCGGATCGACAAAAAAAAGGCGAAAGTCTCCGATGAAACCCAGGCCGCTAACCTCTTGGAGAAGCTGAAAATCTCGCCTTTTTTGGTGAGTCGGGTTGAAAAGAAAGAAATGAAGCGGTCGCCATCGCCGCCTTTTACCACCAGCAAGCTGCAGCAGGAGGCATCCCGAAAGCTGAGCTTTTCCGCAAAAAAAACGATGAGCCTGGCGCAGAAGCTCTATGAAGGCATTGAACTGGGTCCGGAAGGATCAGTGGGGCTCATTACTTACATGAGGACGGATTCCTTCCGAATCGCTGAAGAAGCACTCCGGGAAGCCAGAGCCTACATCCAGGAGAATTATGATCCGGACTATCTGCCCGCCAAGGCAAGGGTCTTCAAAAACACGGGAACCGCCCAGGATGCCCATGAAGCGATCCGGCCCTCTTCGATGGCTTACAAACCGCAGGATATTAAAGCCTATCTGAGCAATGACCAGTTCAGGCTCTATCAACTGATCTGGAATCGCTTCATGGCCAGCCAGATGAATCCGGCCCTCTTCGATCAGACGACCATTGATGTCGACGCGGCAAACTGCACCTTCCGGGCCCAGGGTTCGGTCATGAAATTTGCCGGATATACCATCGTTTATACCGAGGGCAAGGAAGAGAACGGCAACGGTGAAGATACGGAGTTTGGCAAGATCCTTCCCGCCGTCCGGGAAGGCGAAACACTGAATCTGCTCGCACTCAAGCCGGAACAGAAGTTCACGCAGCCTCTGCCACGGTTCACAGAGGCGACGCTGGTCCGGGAGCTTGAAGAGAAGGGAATCGGACGGCCCAGCACTTACGCCGCCATTCTCACGACCATTCAGGAACGGGAATATGTCCGTCTGGACAAGGGGCGCTTTCATCCCACCGACCTTGGCGAGGTGGTCACAGAACTGCTGGTCAAAAATTTCCCCCGTGTTATGGATATTGCTTTTACCGCAATCCTCGAGACACAGCTCGACATGATCGAAGCCGGTAAAATGAAGCGCCTGGAAACGCTGAATGAGTTTTACCGGCCCTTCGCAGAAGAGCTGAAGAAGGCCAAAACGGACATGCGGAACATCAAACGTCAGGAAACACCCACCGACAGGATCTGCGAAAAATGCAACAGTCCCATGGTGATAAAGTGGGGCCGGAATGGAGAATTCCTGGCCTGTTCGAATTACCCGGCCTGCAAAAATACACAGAATTTTACTCGTGGTGAAAACGGAGAACTGGTCCAGCCGGAACCGCAAATGGTGGAAACGGGACACACCTGTGAAAAGTGCAGACGGCCGCTGGTCGTCAAACAGGGGAAATTCGGTCCCTTTCTTGGCTGCTCCGGCTACCCGGAATGCAAGAATATTGTCAATATCCAAAAAGACGAGAATGGCGTGATCACACCGGTCAAAGAGGAAGTCAGCGATATCGACTGTGAAAATTGCGGACGGCCCATGATCGTCAAGCGCGGGAAATTCGGTCCCTTTCTTGGCTGCTCCGGCTACCCGGAATGCAAGACCATCGTCAGGATCAACAAAGGCAAGGACGGCGCCCTCAAACCCCAGGTTGTTGAGGTGACGGATACCCTGTGTGACAAATGCGGGAAACCGATGGCCGTGAAGCCTGGCCGCTATGGAAAGTTTCTTGGCTGCACGGGCTATCCGGAGTGCCGTGGTATCAAGCGCTACAAGGCACCGAAAGACGACGCACATCAATCTTCCTGAACCGGACAAGGAGTCTCTTCCGAATATGTCTTCATGTGACGCCCCCATCATCGTCATCGGCGGCGGTCTTGCCGGGTGCGAGGCTGCCTGGCAGTTGTTGAAACATGACATTAAAGTCACGCTTTATGAAATGAAGCCCCGGTGCTTTTCTCCTGCACACAAATCACCATGCCTTGCTGAGCTTGTCTGCAGCAATTCCCTCCGCTCCAATGCGATAGAAAACGCCGTCGGCCTTCTCAAGGAGGAGATGCGCATGATGGGATCCCTCATCATGGAAGCCGCCGATGCGACCGCGGTTCCCGCAGGCAAGGCATTGGCCGTCAACAGGACGGAATTCTCACGCTACATCGAGGAAAAACTTCTCGCCTGGAGAAACCTTGAAATCATCCGGGAAGAAATACCGGATATTCCCGGAAATAGAACGGTCGTCATTGCCACGGGCCCCCTGACGTCGGATGCTCTTGCCCGGAGCATTGGAGCCGTTACGGGAAGTCAGTACCTCTATTTTTACGATGCCATATCCCCCATCATTGCCGGGGACAGCATCGACCATAACAGGGTATTCCGGGCCTCGAGATATGAAAACGATGCTGGAGATTATTTAAACTGTCCCTTAGAGAAAGATGAATACGAACATTTCTGGAAAGCCCTGACAGAAGGAAAAGAGACGCCTCTCAAGCCCTTCGAGGAAGCAAGATTTTTCAGCGGTTGTCTCCCCGTAGAAATTATGGCCGGAAGCGGCGTCAGCACCCTTGCATACGGACCGATGAAACCCGTCGGTTTAATCAACCCGAAAACGGGAAGACAACCCTATGCCGTGGTACAACTTCGCCAGGAAGACAAAGACGGTATTCTTTTTAACATGGTGGGATTTCAAACAAAGCTTACATGGCCGGAACAAGGCCGGATATTCAGAATGATCCCGGGGCTGGAAAACGCCGAATTTGCCAGATACGGAAGCATCCATCGCAACACATTCATCAACGCTCCCGTTCTCCTGGAGAAAACCCTCCAGTTGAAAAACCATCATCACATTTTTTTTGCCGGACAGATTACCGGGGTGGAAGGATATGTGGAATCAGCCGCCATGGGACTCGCTGCCGGTCTCTCCGTCGCATCATATCTGAAGGGGGAAGAAATCACACCGTTTCCTGAAGAAACGGCTTTTGGAAGCCTCCTCCATTATATAACGAGGCCGGACCATCGTGACTTTCAGCCTATGAACGTCAACTTCGGCCTTTTCCCTCCCCTTCCCCTGAGAGTTCCGAAAAGAGAGCGCGGACATCATTACGCGCTGCGATCTCTCGAAGCCCTGAAAAAATGGAAGGATGAACGAGCGAAATCAGCTACCTCAGGATCTGATCAAGCTGTTCTTGATAAAGCTTGAAATCGCTCAGGTTGTTATGCCCCCCGTCCTCGACGGTAATCAATTTCCCGCTCGTTTTAATCAGCTTGAGAAGCTTTTCACTTGAGCTATAGGGAACAACCTCGTCCTTCGTGCCGTGGATGATGTATACGGGACATGCCACTTCCGGAATCCATAAATCGGACCGCATCGGATAGCGGAGAATCCTGTCAAAGAATCCCGCGGGAAGGAACGGATAGTGGTATTGGGCGACATCCCTGAGGCTGAAGAAGGGGGACTCCAGGATAAGCATCCGCGGCTTCGATGACTTTGCCAGATAAACGGCCAGCCCGCTTCCGATGGACCTGCCGTAAATCACTACCTGATTTTCCGGGTAATGCTTCTTAAGGTACCTGTAAGCGACGGCCGCATCCTGATGCAGCATGTCTTCGTTCTTTATTTTACCCGTACTCTTTCCGTACCCCCTGTAATCGGGCATCACAATATCATAGCCCCGCCCTGTAAATTCACCGGCAACATCTCCCCAATCTCGCAGACTGCCCGCATTCCCATGAAAATAGAGAACGGCGCCTTTCGGATGCTCTACCCGGAAGTGGAGGGCGTTAATCTTTGCCCCGTCCACGTCCCACATCAGTTCTTCAAAGCGGCCGGGAAAAGGGTATCTGTAATTGGCCGGAAGACGTTCAGGATGGAAGATGAGGCTCTCCTGTCCAAAATAGAGTAAGGAACAACCGGCGATGCAAACGACAGCAAACAGCAAAAGAACTTTCAGCATCATTTTTCCCCAAGGGTTCAATCTGTTATAACCTTTTTCTTTTCCA
>JAPLJQ010000215.1 GCA_026388495.1 Deltaproteobacteria bacterium
CATCACCACCTGCCGTCGGGTGTTTTCCGGAACCAGTTCACGTAAAAGATCCTGGGAAGCTTGCTCTCATCGGACTTCTTGCCCGTTTCGATCCAGTGCGCAAAATAATCACCCATGTGATAGCCGCAAAAGGGAAGCATGGCAAAGGGGTCTCTGCGCAAATCGCCGACGGTTCCGGCCGCCGCCGCCGTTTTTTCTGAACTGGCGATTGAACCCATGAAGGTTCCATGTTGCCAGTTAAATGCTTCATGAACCAAAGGAACGATGTTGGCGCGGCGTCCGCCAAAGAGAAAAGCGGATACGGGCACGCCTTTCGGGTCCTCCCAGGAAGAATCTATGACAGGACACTGACCTGCCGGAGCTGTGAAGCGTGCATTGGGATGAGCGGCAAGACGGCCGCAGCCGGGCGTCCATGGCTGGCCTTTCCAGTCGATGAGTTTTTCAGGTTCTTGTTGCGTCATCAGTTCCCACCACACATCGCCGTCAGGCGTTAAGGCAACATTGGTAAATATGGATTTTTGTGTCATGCTCAGCATGGCGTTTGCATTGGATTCCATCGATGTTCCCGGTGCGACGCCGAAAAAGCCATACTCGGGATTAATGGCGTAAAGCCTTCGATCTTCACCGAATTTCATCCATGCAATGTCGTCACCGACACATTCCGCCTTCCATCCGGGGATGGCGGGTATCAGCATGGCAAGGTTGGTTTTGCCGCATGCGCTTGGAAAGGCGCCGGTTATATATTTCTTTACGCCGGCAGGAGAGGTGAGACCCAATATCAGCATGTGTTCAGCCAGCCAGCCCTGATCGCGTGCCATAACCGAGGCGATGCGGAGTGAAAAACACTTTTTGCCGAGGAGCGCGTTCCCTCCATAACCGCTTCCGAATGACCAGATGGTTCTCTCCTCGGGGAAATGGACGATATATTTATGATCATTGTTGCAGGGCCACGGCACATCTTTCTGACCCGGCAAAAGAGGCATGCCGACCGAATGCAGACAGGGAACAAAATCACCGGCCGGTCCGAGGACATCGAGCACCGCCTTTCCCATGCGCGTCATAATTCTCATGCTGCAAACAACGTAGGGAGAGTCGGTAATTTCAATACCGATATGGGCGATATTGGACCCTAAAGGCCCCATACTGAAGGGAATCACATACATGGTCCTTCCCTTCATGGAACCGTCGTAATGGGCTGAGAGGGTTTTTTTCATTTCCACGGGATCGCACCAGTTATTTGTCGGCCCTGCGTCTTCTTTCTTTATGGAACAGATGAACGTCCTGTCTTCCACGCGGGCCACATCGGCGGGATCAGACCTGCAAAGATAACTGCCGGGCCTCTTTTCATCATTGAGCTTGATAAATGTGCCGGACTTCAGCATCACTTCGCACAAATCATCGTATTCATTCTGCGATCCATCACACCAGTGAATATGATCCGGCTTGCACATGCGGGCCATTTCATCTACCCATTTCATAAGCTTTTGATTTGACGTCATAACTATCCTTTCTTCAGGAATATTTAGTGAATGGTCATCCCTCCAGAAGTCCGAGCACAACCGGCAGGAGCTGTTTCTTTCTTGATACGACCCCGTCCGTGTGCAGACTTCCATCATTCAGGCGTGAATAGGGTAGGGCGGCGGCTTCCAGTATCTGATGGCCGAAGGACTGGATTGTTTCCCCTGCAAGCATCACACTGCGAACTAAAGCCCACACTGCAAGCGGCTGTTTTTAAGATTAGTGAGTATAAAGAAGAGGGGATAACGTGTCAAGAGGAAAAGCTTCGAACGATGCTTTGATAAAATCTTGACAATTGAAAAGTGATCAATTAGCGTGCTACGGTAAGAAGAGACAATTAAGGAGAATGACCATGATCGGCGTACTGATAACAACCCATGGAAAACTTGGATGCGAATTGATCCGGGCTGCAGAATTAATAAAAGGCAGTTTAAAGGGTGTCAGCCATGTTTCGGTAGATCAGACCAAAGGGGTTGAAGATTTAAAGAAAGAAATCAGTTCGGCCATTAAGAAACTCGAACAGGGTCAGGGAGTCTTGATACTAACGGATCTTTTCGGAGGTACTCCGTCAAATATTACTCTTTCCTTTTTGAAAGAAGGAAAGTTAGAGGTTCTCACGGGTGTCAATCTGCCTATGCTCCTGAAAGTTTCTGATTCGAGGGAAGGAATGAAACTGAATGAATTCGCCTCCTATTTAAAAGAATATGGCAAGAAGAATATTTATCTCGCCAGTGAGCTTTTAAATAAAAAAGTGAACGGATAAAATCAATCCTTCTGCTCCTTCGTTAGGACATATTCATCAAACCATTCGTCATGCATCATCAAACCGTTGAGATATCTTTCATGGTCACAGGGGATCTGGACGAAATCATATCAATCGAAAACGCCTCATTTTCAACGCCATGGTCCCAAAATATGTTTCTTCAGGAACTGCAATTAAAAATGTCCCGTAATTTCGTCGCAAAAATTGAAATGAATCAAACCAAAGAAATTGCGGGATATATGACCTGCTGGGTCGTCGCCGGAGAAATGCATATCCAGAGAATTGCGACAAGAAAAGATGTGAGAAGATTCGGAATCGCTTCTAAACTGATGGAAGAGATGATTCGTCATTCAACTGAAGACGGATGCACCTTGAGCACTCTTGAAGTTGGCAGGTCGAATGAAGGCGCCATAAAGTTTTATGAAAAATTCGGTTTTTCCATTCAGGGCGTGAGGCCTTTGTATTATGAGGAAAGGGGCGAAGATGCTCTCCTTATGGGGGCAGACCTTACGGAATGCAAAAAGTTGATATGCCATGAACCGTAACAAATTTTTCATTGACGGGAAGATTGCTGTCAACCGGCGACTGATCAACGAACACTACCTCATGACGGTGGTCATATCCGATAATTTCCCAAAGCCTCTGCCCGGTCAGTTTATCATGGTGAGACTGAAGGGGCGGCATGAGCCATTTCTCAGCAGGCCTTTCAGCGTTTATCAGTATAATCATCAGGATGACAAGGTATTTATACAGATTCTATACAGGATCGCTGGTAAGGGGACGCGTATTCTGTCAGAGCTCAAACGGGGCGTAATTCTTGAAATATCCGGTTTCCATGGCCATCCTTTCGATATCCTGCCCCATGCTTCCAATGTGATTTTAATAGCAGGGGGTGTGGGTGTCTCTCCGATTTCATATCTGGCATCGCATTACAAAGACAATATACATAATACTGACATGAGACTATCATGTTATCTCGGAGCCAAATCGGCGAAGCACCTTTTGGGAGTTGAAACGCTCGAAATGTCCTGCTCTTCCGTAGAAATCAGTACAGATGACGGAAGTTCCGGTTATCATGGCATGGTTACGGAATCATTTGCCTGTAACGTGGCAGCCTATCGTCCGGATCAGTCCTTTATCTATGCATGTGGCCCGGCATCAATGCTGAAACGGATATCAGAGATTTTATGTGACTATCCCATTCCGTGCCAGGTATTGCTTGAGCAGCGCATGGCCTGTGGTTTCGGAGCGTGCCTTGGCTGCACCGTCGAGGTAAATGGAGCGGGGGAAATGAAGCGATATGTGCGGGTCTGCACAGAAGGTCCCGTTTTTAATATCCATGATGTTATCTGGGAATGATCATGGACGGGCAGATTGACCAATGGAATGTTTAGAATGATGACTCCACAAAATCATGATACGCCGAATATGTCGGTCGATATCGGCGGGCTTTTGTTGAAAAATCCCGTCATGACGGCGTCGGGAACCTTCGGCTACGGTGAGGAATACGCTTGTTATGTTGATATCAACCGTCTCGGAGCCGTGGTTGTAAAAGGAGTGTCCCTGAATCCACGGCAGGGCAATCCGGCACCGAGAATCATGGAAACACCTTTTGGCATGATAAATTCCATCGGTTTGCAAAATCCCGGCGTCAAAGCATTTGTTACAGATAAACTGCCATTTCTAAAACAGTTTGACGTTGTCGTGATTGTCAACATCTTTGGTGAAACCGTCGATGAATACATGCGTGTTGCCGATACGCTGACTCAAGCGGATGGCATTCATGCCCTTGAAGTCAACATATCCTGCCCTAATGTGGAAAAGGGCGGCATGTGCTTCGGCACGGATCCCGAAATAGCCCGTGACGTAACACAAAGGGTTAAATCGGTTACACACCTTCCCGTGATCGTCAAGCTCTCGCCAAATGTGACGGATATCGGCGAGATTGCGGAAAGCGTTCAGGCGGGGGGAGCTGACGCGATTTCCCTCATTAATACCATATCCGGAATGTCAGTGGATATCGAAAATAGAAGGCCGCATTTACAAAGGGTTACCGGTGGACTATCAGGACCCGCCATAAAGCCGGTGGCGCTGAAGATGGTCCGGGATGTTGTAAAAAGGGTTTCCGTTCCCGTGATCGGCGTCGGAGGCATCATGAACGCATCGGACGCGCTCGAATTTCTGATCGTCGGAGCAAAAGCCGTCCAGGTCGGCACGGCAAATTTCATCAATCCCCGTGCGACCATGGATATCATCGACGGCATTGAAGAATATATGATGCGACATCAGATGCAAGACATACGGGAATTGATCGGAACACTCAATGAAGGGGAGGGTTTATGTTAAGGATTTTCATTTCAACCATCATGGTAATCTTCTGGGTTTCAAACCTCTATGCCGCACAGTCAACGATTATGAACGCTGAAGGTTATGCGTGCATGGGCGAAGACAAGTCTCGAAAGCAGACAGAAGATGCCGCCATGGCGGATGCAAAGAAGAAGGCCGTCGAGGATGCCGTCACATACGTGAGCAGTGTCACGAAAGTGGAAGACTATGCGATCGTGCAGGATATCATCAATGCCTATTCAAAGGCCGGCGTTAAAATCCTTGAGAAGAAAAGCTTCTGGTACAAGGATGAGCGTTCCGGGGATTGCCATAAGGTGCAAATCAAAGCGGAGGTTCTTCCTGACGAGGCGGCCATCAAGGAGGCGGCAACAAAAAAACCGGCGTCGGATAATCCCGTATTGCCGTTGCAGGTGAGCCTCTGGACAGATAAAAAAGATTACGGAAGCGGCGATAAAATCAAGATTTATCTCAAGGGAAACAAGCCGTTTTACGCCCGTGTTCTACATAGAGACACCAAGGGAGGTCATATGCAGCTTCTTCCCAATCCATACAGAACGGAAAATTATTTTAACGGGGGCGTTATATACGAAATACCATCCGGCAATGATAAGTTTGAGCTTGAAGTCAGCCCCCCTTATGGCGATGAACAGATTATTCTCTATGCAAGCACGTCTCCCCTCGGAGATATCAATCTGAGGGCGGAAGGGGGCGTTTATCAGGTTAAAACAAGGGAAAGAGACATCGGCATCAAAACGCGAGGAGTGAAAATCAAGGGGACAGATGAAGATCCCTTTGCTAAAAAATCCATCGCCGTCACGGGAAAGAAGATCAAGCCTGAGGCGTCAGAATTTTTTGAGGAAAACCTGAAGATCCGGACAGGACAGTAAAGAACAAATGGGACGGATACAAACCATTGGAGATGGTATATACTTGATCGGAGGGCCGGATGTCTCCCGCTCCGACGATGCAACGTCGTTCATTATCGACTTTGACGGAGAACTGGTCATGATCGATGCTGGGGCAGGGGGAAGCTCACGGATACTGCAAAGCAATATGGAAAATGGCGGCCTTGACCCAAAGGCCATAACCACCCTCATTCTCACCCATAACCATATCGACCACATAGGCTCGGCAGGGTATTTCAGAACTAATTTCGGATGTAAAATTCTGATCCATGAACTCGATGCCGCCGCCGTTGAAGAGGGGGATTCCCTTCGGACGGCAGCAAGCTGCTACGGCACGACCTTTCCTCCGACAAAAGTGGACCGGAAACTTAAAGGCGATCATGAAATCCTCACCTTCGGTGGTGAAGAGCTTCACTGCCTCCATACCCCGGGACATACGCCGGGCTCCATGTCCATCTATATCGACAGAGGCGGAAAGCGCATCCTGTTCGGGCAGGATATTCATGGACCCTTTCTGGATGTTTTCGGATCAGATGTTCACAGGTGGAAACAATCAATGGCGAAACTCCTCGCCCTTGACGCGGATATTCTATGTGAGGGGCATTTCGGTATTTTCCAGCCGAAGGAGCAGGTAAAAAAATATATCACGAGATATTTGAGAAACCATAACTGAAAAGAAGATTGATGGTTTTGCAAAAAAGCTCATTTTCTAATATCTCTAAACAATATCGTTCAGGTGGGAAGTATCATTAAGTAACAATACGGTTCCCTGTCCGTTTTCAAATTCCACCACTGTCTTTGACGCCATGTTCACAAACACGTCTCTTCCCTGCGAAAGACTTAGCCCCTGAACCTTGCAGAGTATGGTCATAATGGCCATGCTATGGGAGACAACGAGGGTGTTTTTTGAATTATCGACAATCGTTCGGATCACCTCCCAGACACGTTTTTGAACCTGGGGGAGGGATTCTCCGTTGGGCATCACGACGGAAGCGGGATCTTCTATCCATTGCCTGACAAAGTCCCCGTGACTTTCTTTCAACTCCTGCAGTGTCAGGCTTTCGAAATCTCCATGGTTGAGTTCCCGTAAATCACCTTCGACGTTGATATCAACCCTGTGGAACCTGGCAATGGCACGGGCCGTTTCACAGGCGCGTTTCAGCGGACTTGTGTATATGACATCAATTTTTTCTTCCTGCATGGCATGGGCAAGTTTTTCTATCTGTTTACGGCCATGATCGCTCAATTCAACATCCGTGCGCCCCTGAATCCTGTTTTCCCTGTTCCAGAGCGTTTCGCCGTGTCTGACAAGTATGAGTTTCAAAACGATTCCTCCCGAAACTATATCAACCATTCTATATCCTGTATCTTTTTTTTCAGCCTTTTTTCTGAAATAGAAAAGGCAGTCTTTATTTCCTGGGCGAATACGGATACTTTGTATTCCTCAATCATCCATCTGAGTTCCTCAACAGCGATCTTCTTTAAATAAGATGTCTGAGTGGAGAAGCTCTTTACCATATCCTCAAACCGGTCTACAAAGATTTTTATCTCTTCCGTTTTCTGAAACGCCTTTTCAAGGTGGGCCAACCCCCGCTCCGCCCGGATGGTCATGGCCCGAAGGTACCGTATGATATCGTTCATTTTATCTTGATCATAAAGCATCATAAAATCGGGAGGCACTAAACGGTCCATGTCAATTTTTATTTCGGCAAGATATTGCAACGCAGGCGAGTTAAAACGGCTTGACGTTTCAAGAGACCGGAGCTTCACAATGATGTCGTAATAGGCCCTGATCAGCGGCTTGACTTTTTTCAAAACCTCCTGGCCGGCAGGCAGAATTTTTGAAGCAACCTCTCCGGCATGGCGTTCAAACGCCTCGCG
>JAPLJQ010000348.1 GCA_026388495.1 Deltaproteobacteria bacterium
ATCAGTGAAGGGTTGTCTTTACTTAAAAAGTTGGGCGGCCAAGGTTGCGTTCTTGTGGGTCATCCGAACTACTATAAGCGGTTAGGTTTCCAGAATATCCCGGAACTGGTTCACGAGGGAGTTCCTCAAGAAGTTTTCTTTGCCTTGCCGTTTACCGAAAAGGTTCCCAAAGGCGTTGTTTTGTTTCATGAAGGGTTCTTGGCAAAGGGCTAACCTCAAGCCGATAGAGCCGCTCGCGGCCCCGTGGGCCGCTCCGGCTCAGCTTTTCGTTCGGCAATATAAATGTGCGAGCACATCGCGGCCGATCATTCCCCCATTCCGGCGACACATTGCTATCCCTATGGTCTTCCGCAACAAGCCCCTCTCCCCGAATGAGGTACGGATGATGTAGCGGGTCAGGTTTTCCGTGGCCGTTGCGTTATAGGGACTATTCCGTCTGCCATGGCCAAATACAAAAGGCCGCTTTATAAAGCCCGCGAATATTCTGGTCGCAACCTCTCGGGATTTTTTAAGGCATCGTCTATCTCCCTGAGGAGTCTTTCTTTATCCCGATTAAGAATAGCCTTTATGGGAAGGTAGTTGGATGCATGGTTGCTGCGAAAAATGCAGTTATCCAATTGAAATTGCTCTATCATAGAGCGAAGCTCATGGAGGACTTCCAGCTTATCCATCATTTCCCAATCTTTCCCCAGGCAGCGGGAAAAGTATGGGCTATCCTCTTCAAGCATAAGGGTTAAGGCGGAAAGGTAATGAGGATTGATCGCCGAACAGACCCTTGCCGTTTCAACCGCGTGAGTTAAGCTTTTCCTTTTCCCGGCGAGACCGAGAATGATCGTTGCCGAGAGCACAAATCCGGCGTCAATGGCTTTTTTAGCGCTTGTGATCAGTTCTTGAGACGTCGCCCCTTTCCTTATTTTGACAAGCAGCTCATCATCGCCGGTCTCGATGCCAAAGTACAACATCTGCAGGCCTGCCTCGCGTATCCTCCGGAGATCTTCTTCCGATTTTTCCAAAAGGTTGTTCGGATTTGCATAAGCGCTCACCCGTTCCAGGTCGGGAAACTTTTTGTAAAGGAAGTTTAAAATCCGGCTCATGTAATCCGCATCGATCACCAGTGCGTCACCATCCGCAAGAAAGATCCTGTTTGTCCTGCGATAAGAAAAGGCCGCCTCTATAATGTCAGCCTGCAGTTCTTCCCATGGCCTGATGCGGAATTTTTTCTGCCGGTACATGACACAAAAAGCGCACCGGTTGTGGGAACACCCCAGGGTTACCTGGAAGATAAGCGAATTGGCTTCGCTTGGAGGTCGATATAAAGGCACATCATAGTTCATCATGGCATCTCTCATGCTTTTTGTATTTTTTCTTAACGTCCCTATCATAGCACAGGCAATTTTAAAAATCTCTTTTCTCCTGCCATCCTCAGGCGATCCGGGATGAGTGCCGCAAGGAATCCCTCCATCCCCACAGGAGAAGCAGAACTTCATCATTGCCCTGGAGAATATAAAACGGTCTGTCGAAGCGTCCTGATCATGGCCAGGCAACCGGTGCCGGAAGACGAAAATCTAACCCAACCCGACCCGGCAGAGGAACCAAAACCGAGTAAAAATTTGGCATGACGTCTCAGGGGCGTCAAAAAATATGCAGTAAATTCAAATAAATAGGTCAAAATATAAATGCATTTATATTTTTATTTTCAATAAAAAAATGGTTCATCCGGCTTAAACGTACTTTTCTAAAATATCTTTCTTCATGTACTCAATAAATCGGTGATGAAAATAGAAACTCAAAGTTAGCAAATAAAAAGCTTCAAGGCGACGCTACAGGTTTGGAAATCCGTTGGTTTGGAGGAAAAGGGGCAGTTTTGCAACTGCACCGGTTGACGGAAGCAGAGAATAACGACGAAGATAAATGTTGACAAATATGATCATTTATATTATCAGATAAATTATCATGGAAAAATTGTTTGCCCCGGCGTTCCGACGGTTTGTTAAAAAGCAGTCCTTGTCTCTGCAACTGGCCATCCAGGATGAAGTAGACGGTATCGACGACAATCCCGGAATAGGGGAAGAAAAGAAGGGTGACTTGACCGGCTTTCGGGTGCATAAATTCAGGTTCCATCAACAGGAGTATCTGATCGCCTATGAAGTCGTGAAGTCGAATCTGATTTTTGTCATGATCGGGACACATGAAAACTTTTATCGTGATCTGAGGAAATATAAAAAGGAGTTTCAGCCATGAACAGGGCAGAGAAAATTTATAAAGACATCATTACCTTGCCGATGGCAGAACGAGAAAAGCTTTTCTCCCTCATTGCCCGCAGAGGTTTCGACAAGGATTATTACGCCTATGAAGAAGTTTTTGATGATATTCCTTCGACCTTTACCATCAAAGAGACTTCGGAGTACATGGGTGTGGCTGAAATAACGATACGGAGATGGGCAAAAGAGGGGAAATTGCCTTTTCAGAAGGTCGGCAAGAATTATGTCTTTCTTGTTGATGATTTACGGAAATTGAAACAAAAAATGCTTCGCAAATCAATAAAAGGATGATTCATGCCTGCCCATGACATTATTGACAACCGCCAGGAAAAACTGGTGGATCAAAATTCCGCAAAACCGAGCAAACAATTGGCATGACGCCTCAGGCATGTCAAAAAATGTGCAGTAAATTCAAATAAATAAGCCAAAATATTTGCATGCAAATATTTTTTCAATAAAAAGGTCATTCCCTCATCATCTTTTTTTCCTCTGGCGGGAGGGAAGCAATTGCATCCTGATAATAATTGCAGCGAACCACGGTAACTGGCAATTTCCGAAGTCAATGATTGACTGATTTTGAGAACTATGCAACATACAACACATAATGGTTGAGATATTGTAATGTTGCAAGGAAACCATTCGGTAAACGGAGAAAACAAACCGCAACCTGTAGTACCTCAAGAAAACGGCCTTGATCAAGCCAAACAAATCAGGGCCGCCTATATTAATTGAACCTAAATGAGGAACGAGTTTTGCCCACGGAAAAAATCACCCTCTCCCAGCTCGAATCGTTTCTCTTCAAATCCGCCGATATTCTACGGGGCAAGATGGACGCCTCAGAGTTCAAGGAGTTCATCTTCGGCATGCTCTTCCTCAAGCGGCTTTCCGACGAATTCGACCGCAAGCGTGAGCAACTGCGAAAGAAAGACTTCGCCCACCTGAAAGATCAGCCTGATCTTGTCCAAGAACTATTGGAAGAGAAGACCGCCTACGGCGAAACTTTTTTCGTTCCGGTGCGCGCCCGCTGGCATGAAGCATGGATCGATCAAAACGGCGATTTGGTGCCAGCCCTGAAGGACCTCAAGCACGACATCGGCAACATGCTCAACAAGGCCATTGCCGCCGTCGAAGATGAAAACGACGCCCTTGCCGGGGTGCTCAAAAACAACATCGATTTCAACGCTGTCAAAGGCAAGACCAAGATCCCGGACCAGAAGTGGAAGGATCTGCTGGACCACTTCAACCAGCCCCGGTTCGTCCTGGTCAATGACAACTTTGAGTTTCCCGATCTGCTGGGCGCAGCCTACGAGTACCTGATCAAGTTTTTCGCCGACAGCGCGGGCAAGAAAGGCGGCGAGTTCTACACACCCGCCGAAGTGGTGCGCCTTTTGGTGCAGATCACGAAGCCGGAGGCGGGCAACGAGATCTACGATCCTACGGCCGGTTCCGGCGGCTTTCTGATTCAGTCTCACCAATATGTGGAGGAGCAGGGGCAAAATCCCAACGATCTGGCTCTCTACGGCCAGGACTCCAATGGCACCGTCTGGTCGATCTGCAACATGAACATGATTCTCCACAATATCACCCGCTTCACCATCGAAAACGGCGACACCCTGGAGGACCCGCTGATCCTGGAAAACGGACAGGTGCGAAAGTTCGACCGCGTGCTGGCCAATCCGCCCTTCTCGCAGAACTACAGCCGCGCCACCTTGAAATTCCCC
>JAPLJQ010000274.1 GCA_026388495.1 Deltaproteobacteria bacterium
AGAATGATTCAGAAAAGGTACCCTTTCGCTGAGCCGGAAATGACCATTTGAGGGTACCCATTTGATGAGCTTTTTGGGGGGTACGATATGCTGAGCCTTTCCAGGTATGTATTATACCATAGCAAAAACACCCAAAAAATTTCAAAAGGTTTACAAGTTACCCTCTCCTACAAATTAGGGATGCTGGATATTCTGCAGGCTAAGATCGGTTTGGTCGTCATTTTAATTGCGGTTTTAATCCTGCCATTCAAAGTCCGGGCAATTGAACGCAACCTCGAGATTTTCCTGTTCGTCTCGGGAGTACTTGCACTGACTTTCTCCGGTTTTATCCCCATACCGGCAGAACAAACCGGCTGGAGCTGGAAGATCCTGACAGAAGCCCTGACCACCCCGCTGAATATTATCAATATCCAGGGGATACCGATAGGTATTGTGCAGATCGTGCTCATTGTCGGGATTATCATCTATATCTGGTACCGGCAAATCGAGTTGGCAATATATAGCCTGGCAAAAAAATTTTCGGTATCCATGATTGTTTTCGGACTTATTATCATTCTGGGACTTATTTCAAGTGTGATCTCTGCAATACTTGCATCAATTTTGCTTGTCGAAATTATCTGCGCGCTGCCGCTTGAACGGGGATCCAAGATTGATATTACCGTCGTTGCCTGCTTTGCAATCGGGCTCGGCGCTGCCTTAACGCCGCTCGGTGAACCCCTCTCCACTATTGTTATTTCCAAGCTTTCCGGTGCCCCCTACCATGCCGACTTTGGTTTCCTCATCCGTATCCTTGGCATCTACATCATACCTGCAGTCATCGTTCTGGGCATTATCGGAGTTTTCCTGTACAAACGAGGCAGTGCCGTAACCGGCGTGCCCGAATGCCACCTCCAGCGGGAAACAATCAGGCAGGTTGTTGTACGTGCCGGAAAAGTGTACCTGTTTATTATGGCGCTGGTCTTTCTCGGCGAAGGTTTCAAACCGATCGTCGTTGATTATGTGACCCTCATTCCGGCAGAGGGGCTTTACTGGGTGAATATGATCTCTGCAGTGCTTGACAACGCCACACTTGCTGCCGCTGAGATCGGACCCACCCTTTCTGTCCATCAGTTAAAAAGCGCACTTATGGGACTGCTTATTGCCGGTGGGATGCTCATCCCCGGCAACATTCCTAATATCATTGCTGCAGGAAAACTGGAGATTACAAGCAAGGAATGGGCAAGAAGAGGAGTCCCTCTCGGTCTTGTTCTGATGGTGTGCTTCTTTGGTATTCTCTTTATTCCCCAGTATCTTGGGTTGGCATAACCTGCACACATTTTTGTTCCGTGATACGGGCAAATCATATCCATGCGGGGTGAAGTCCGGAGAACTCTAAAGGTATGACGTGCCGGGTGCATGACCGCTTTGAAGGTACAGTACGATTTTTCGGGAGTGTCGTTTCACTCCTTAAAACAAGTATCGCGTCCCTTTAAAAATTTGTTTAAAGAATAGTAAAAAAGGAGCACAAAATATTGTTGTATAGAGCAGAGGATCCTGTTTTCCTCCCCTCATCAGATGGATCCCTTGAGGATCCCGCATATCTTATTGCCCCCGTCTCCTCCCCTAATTTCTTGCTGTTTATATCATTTGCGATACTGGTGATCTCCTCCGGATCTTTTCTGGTCGGGCGGGTAAAGGAACCCTGTTCCCAGATTTATCTTCCCACGGAAACCCACGTCTCGCCAAGGATGTAGTTCAGCGTTTTTATGTCCTGCGGTGAAAATGCGGACAACCGGATCCCGGGTTGTAGCGGATCTTCTCTATCGCCGTCTCGACAGCTCTCTCCTTGTGCAGCTGAAAACTTCTTCTCCCCCGCTCGCCATTCGTCACATTGGGCATGTATCTATCCTCAACTTAATCTTTTGATTCTGATTAAATAGTTTTTCTTGGATAAAATACCTGAATAGACTGCCGGTTCCGCTGTATTTCAGGTAGTACGCTGGCAGGCAGGACATTACCGGCAGGAGAGCACATTGCTGCAATCAGGGAAACGGTTGAGATCTATGCCATTCCCGTGGAAACCGGTAAAGAAACGTGATATTGTACGGAATTGTTCTCCCCGATAAAAAGACCGTGCGCGCTCTTAATTCCGCGGTTTAGCCGGAGTCCGGATGACCATCAGGGGGCGGTTCGTGTGGATGGCGACACCAAGCGTGGTACTCCCGACGAAAAGTTCCGTTAGTAAACCTTTCCCGTGCGAGCTCATAAGAATCAGTGATATATCCTCTGCATCTGCAAGGCTGATAATCTCGTCAGGAGGTCGACCCAGACGGATATGAATCTTTAC
>JAPLJQ010000599.1 GCA_026388495.1 Deltaproteobacteria bacterium
CCGGTTCCAGCACCGAGATCACGTCAACCCCCCGGTAATCTTTGCCTTCAAATACACCGGTTGTTCCCAGCACTGCCATCACTGCAGGGACATCGGTCTGGCTGATGGGGATCGTCAGGTTGAGCGCGGTGTTGTTCCGGTACCGGAGTTCGTTTAAGAACAGGACGTGGTCCCCCTCGCGTTCAACGAGCAGGGTCTCCGCACTCTTACTGGACACCGGCCATGACTGGACAAGCGGGTACAGGAAAACATCCGGGTCGATCGATAACAGGATTGCACCAACCGGCTTTTCAGATCCGTTCACCTTTATCAGGAAGGGTGAGATCACGTCCAGGTGAATGAGATGCGAACCGGGCATCTGGTAAAAATCTGTCAGGACAGCATCGCCGCTCATCAGCGATTTGTTTATCTGCGCTTTCACGGAGGGCTGGATTGAAGTAATTGCAGGATCGAGACTTAATCGCACATCCCCTTGTGAATCGACTAAGAGGACGTTATCGTAAAAGTGAGCCGCATTCAATTCGTGGAAGCGGCTGAGGATCTTCTCCCTGCTCTCATTATCCCCATAGGTAAGGTAGTGATCAATCCCCTCGATAAAAAAGGCATCCGACGAGATGCCCCGTGCATCAAAAAGCCGTTCTCCCCTCCACGCGGCAATCTGATCTGCCTTCAGTGTTGCGATAGATGAGAGATCGTTAGTGACGCTGTCCTTGATCTGATACTCCTGTGATTGGTAGAAGTAAATTCCTGCTGCGATGATGGCAATAAAAAGAATGACTACGACGATGATCATGTCCCGGGGTGTGGTATCCGATGGTTTACCCGGGGGAGTCATATCGTTCACTAACTGATGCAGTTCCGTAATTTCTGGATCAGTTGGAGCTGGTCGTTTGCCTTTTTTATCTTCTCTTTTTCGATGCTGTTCACGATCTCGGCGATAGGTTTTGCCAGCTCGTAGATCTTTACCGGTCTTCCCTTGCTTGTGGCTTTGCTCTCCTGGCTCTTGATCCAACCCTGTTTCTTCAGGTATTGCATCACAGCGACCACCTCAAGATAGCGGAGGTCGGTTCCCTGGACGATCGCACGGGATGTTACCTTCGGTGTTTTTGCGAGGACCACGAGTACCTTGGCAACGTTTCTTTTCATCCCTAATTCGCAGAGAAGATTTACCAACCCCTCCTCTTTTTCCGCAAAGTACACCACATTTTCCTGTCCCATACATCACCTCCGGATCGTATTCAACACACATCTTACCGATGGGGAGGATAGAAACCCGGACACCCTTTTGGACAGGGAACTTTTACCCCATTTGGTTGCGATATACTCCCCGTGCCATAACAAAGCGTACATATTTTATTCTTATGATTTTTTTGGGGCAGAATAACGTCAAATCCCGCACGGATTTCCTGCATTTTGTAATCCACCTTCATATAAAATTTTATTTCTTGAACATCCATTCCATTGAGACTGTTTCAACGATGATTCACGTACGTTAACCCTGATAACAGGAGATTATGTGGATGTCTAATCAGTAATTTAAATATTTACGTGCATGCACAGCATGATTGCACAACACAAATCAAAAAAAATTTAAAACCCTATAATCATGCAATAATGATGGCAATCGAAAAATTTCAGGATGGCATTTCCCTCATTAAGGAATTATTATGTGAACATCCGGAAGGATTGAACATAAATACGATTTCTGAAATCTTGGGTATACACCGTAATTCTGTTGCTAAATATCTCGGTATGCTCCAGAGCCAGGGCACGGTCACCGTCAAATATTACAGTTCTTCAAAA
>JAPLJQ010000282.1 GCA_026388495.1 Deltaproteobacteria bacterium
GTCCCGATGGCTTCCATCTTCTGGGCCTGACGAAGCTGAGATTCAAGGATCTTGCGCCCGGTAATATCTATGACGGCCCCTCGCAGGCCGACAGTCTCGCCGTTATGAGTGATTGGCGAGGAAAAGACAAGGGCCGCAAATGTGCCGCCGTCCTTCCTCATAAGCGTGTATTCATGATCTCTTATCAATTCCCCGATCATGACTTTCTGAAGGGCATCCTCTGCCCTTTCCCTGTCCTCGGGTATGATGATATTCAGGGCATTTAAACCTCTGTCCAGGTCTTCCTGACCATATCCAAAGGTTTTAAATGCGGCCTGGTTGACGGAAGTGATATTGGTCTCTTGATCGCATTCAAAAACTGTTATCGGCAGGAAATCTATCAGTTCTCGATACTTCTTCTCGCTCTCCCGCATATATCCTTCCCGATTTACCGCGGCAGATCCATCAATGCTCAGCAGCCGGCAGCGTTCCTCAGAACGGTCACGTTGAGCTACGGATTCTTCCAGTGCTGCAACTTTTTGACGCAGCGACGATAATTCGTCTATCAATTGTATTTTTGTCATGTTGCCATCACTCGTGGTGATAACTCCTGAATGTTCTTTTGTTTAGATTACTTATAGGATGAAAAACCCCGCTCTTCGTTGTGATGAGCTGGTCATGAGTAAAAAGGATCATATATAACGGTTTATCTGATTCTCTTATACAAGAAGCCTGCCAGAATTTCATGATGCTCCTCTCAATGACCGTTTAATATTTTTCTCAGATCATGGATAATATTGGCAAGGTCGTAAAAAGTCAATTTTGGCCCGTTTTTGTCATTCCCGCGAAGAGACTGTGTCGTAACTCTCTTTTTTGTCATTTCGAGTGAAACGATAAATCTTAATGGCTAATAATATTAACATCTTAAGATTCATCACGTTCGTTCGGAATGACATTTTCCCCTATTGTGACACAGTCTCGAAAGCGGGAATCCAGAATTGGACTGGATGCCGGATCAATAAACACTTGTCCGTCGGATTGATTTTGTGAACTCGCAGGTGAGGATAAACTGATAAGGGCTTCCTTTGCAGAAGCCCCTTATTTATGGCTGGGGGACAAGGATTTGAACCTTGATCGACGGAGTCAGAGTCCGCTGTCCTACCATTGAACGATCCCCCAGCAGTTTGTTTCAGCGTTTCAAGGTTAGCGATGCGGATGCTGGGTTCCATATCACTAACCCACGTCATTATCAATAAAAAATTTTCCGGCCCCGTTCGCAAAATTGTGATTCGGTCTCGTGAACAAATAGTTGGTTGCGGTCTCCCTTCAGAATCGCCCCCGACGACATTAAGCCGCCTGCAAGCAAACATGTCAAAGCTTGTCATGCCGGACTTGATCCGGCATCCAGTCTTTTCAGTAGATTCCGGCTGGAGCCTGCCCTCGAAAGTACTTGTCGGGGGCCGGAATGACGGAATTTTAGATATTTTGTTGCCGGAGTAATAAGCAGTCAGGAGAGCGGATTTGACATTGAGGGAATCATCGCTACATTAAATACCATGCAAAGGAAAGTTGAAATACGGAGGATAAGTGTGAAGAATCTCATTATATATCTTACGACACTCTTTTTTTTATCCGGCTGTCAGAACTCCGATAGCAGCCAGCGGGAGGTGAAGAATACGATGAAAGAAACCAATATCCTGACCCAGACGGCGACATTTGCAGGCGGATGTTTTTGGTGTGTTGAAGCCGATTTTGAAAAAGCGCCGGGTGTCGTGAAGGTTATATCAGGCTATACAGGCGGCCTTAAGGAAAATCCAACCTATGAATCGTATGGTAAAACCGGACATGTCGAGGCCGTTCAGGTTTATTTTGACCCCTTAAAAATCACATATGGCGAACTGCTCGATGTATTCTGGGGGCACATTGATCCCACGGATGCGGAAGGACAGTTTGCTGACCGCGGTTTTTCATACAGAAGCGTCATATTCTATCATGACGAAGAGCAGAGGCGAGTGGCGGAAAAGTCTAAAGCATACCTGGACAAATCGGGACGTTTCACCAAACCGATTGTTACGGAAATTGTCAAATTCAGCAAATTTTACGAAGCAGAGGATTATCATCAGGATTACTACAAGAAAAATCCCTTACGATATAAGTATTACCGACATGGATCGGGCCGCGATCAGTTTTTAAAAAAGGTACGGGGAAACGATATTGCCGCAATAACCCCCGCTTCGGACCAGGCATACAAGAAACCAGATGATCCGGCGCTCAGGAATAAATTGACGAAACTGCAATATGACGTAACGCAGAAAGATGCTACCGAACCGGCTTTTCAGAATGAATACTGGGACAATAAAAAAGAGGGGATCTATGTGGATGTCGCCTCCGGGGAACCCCTGTTCAGCTCTTTGGATAAATTTGATTCCGAAACGGGATGGCCCAGTTTTACCAGACCCCTTGAACCTGATCATGTCGTGGAACGGGATGATCGCGGTTTTTTTATAACGCGTACGGAAGTCAGAAGTAAATATGCGGATTCACACCTCGGGCATGTCTTTCCGGACGGACCCAAACCGACGGGTCTCCGGTATTGTATGAACTCGGCAGCCTTGATATTTATCCCAAAAGAAAATTTGGAAAAAGAAGGCTACGGCAGGTATTTAAAGTTATTTAACTCCCGGTGATCACGCATACAGATTTACACCGGGCTGATTATTCAGATACTTGTCCACCACGTCCAGCATGGCGCTGATCCTGAAGGGTTTCGAAATACAGGGGTAACCGTATCTTAAGACATCTTCGTTTAAATCACGTTTTACATTTTTTAACCCCAAAAATCCACTGACGTAGATAACTTTTATTTTGGCATTTATCTGGCGGATCTTATGGACTAATTCTATCCCGCTCACTTTTGGCATCACAACATCCGTAAAAACCAAATCAGGCTTGAACTCCAGAAAAGACTGGTAGCCGTCTTCACCGTTTACGGCAGTTCGCACATCGTAGCCTTCCATGATAAATACATCCCGCAAGGTTTCCTGAAGGCCGAATTCATCTTCCACAATCAAGATTCTTTTCTTTGTCCGTCCTTCTTCCTGGAGACCTTTTTTAAGAAGGCCGATCAGTTCTTCATCGCTCGTTTGACTGATCAGCTTGCTGGTATGATTGAGCCGTTGCTGCAAACGCCGGGCTTTCTCTTCATTGTCGGGATTCAAATCGGGGTGATAGACTTTGCTCAACAAGTGATAGCTTGATTTAATATAGGATAGAGCGCTGTTACGGCCCAACTCGTTGAAAATTTCCCGGGCTTTGTCCAATAGGCCCAAAAAAACGAGTTCTCGCTCAAGTAATATTAATTTATCCATAGGGCATTATATCAACGGTTCAATGTTCATCAAACAGCCTGGTGAACGGAATTTCGCGGTGTTATAACTCTCTGAAAACGCAATTTCAATACAATGTGATGATCCGCACACGCGCCGTCCCCTTGCCAAGGAAACCCAGTTCACGTGCCGCCGCACGCGACAAATCGATGAATTCAAAACTGCGCTTGCGGCAGCGATCGTTGACGGTCACCACCACCGATCGCTTATTGGCGAGATTCTCCACCTTTACCCTTGTACCAAAAGGAAGGGTCGGATGGGCCGCCGTCAGCTTATGCGGCTTATAGGTCGCGCCCGAACTGGTTCTTCTGCCGTTGTAGCGTTTGGCGTAGTAATAGGCTTTTCCAACCACGCCTTCCGGCTCATCCACCGTGGAGGAAGGCTTTTGCTCGGTTGCCGGTAATGCTGTCTTTTCCGCCTGAAGTGGAAGTGGAGTGGAAAGAAAACCAAGCTGGCAGGCAACAATCCAGCACACCAACGTCCATTTCGTATTCGCAAGACCCATGCGTA
>JAPLJQ010000499.1 GCA_026388495.1 Deltaproteobacteria bacterium
ATGTCAGGGTGCCATGCGGGTCATCAGCAGCATCGAAGACCAGTCGGTGATCCGGGCCATCCTCAATCATCTGGGACTATGGCTGACAAGGGCAAGACCGCCGCCGAAAATTCATGCGCCGCCTGTCTGCCTGCACTGCACAGGCAGGTCGGCTGCCCCATCCATCGCGGATGACGTCTCGCAAATCCCCGTTCATGACGACCACGTCTATGGGGATCCTCAATACTCCTGGTAGAGTAGAGAACTGGCAATGTTTCCATTAGGCTGGCTTATCTGTTTCCGTCCCTTTCGTCTGACGGTGCCTAAATAGCCGTACCATCGTCAACTTGCCAATCCTCCCTCATCAAACCGTGCGTGCGATTTTCCCGCACACGGCTTTCCGATGTTCTTCACCGTCAGGCATGCACCTTCCCCAAACCGATGTCGTAGGCACCTTATACAGTCCGTACCGATCGTACAACGCCTGGTACGTAAACCTGGCGCGTGTCGCCTTCCAACTTCTGACCTTATGCCGCTTACGCAAGTGCGTTAAAAACCGCTCCTCTACATGGTACCTTACCTTAACCAGTGTCTGGCTGCAGTTCTGATAGTGAAAGTATCCGACCCAACCGCGCACGGTCGCGTTGACCTCATTCACTATCCAGTCAATCGGCATGATCGTTCTCTCTCCTTTAGTGAGATGAGTAACCCGGTCTTTGATTGATTGCAGGGATTTCTTCGATGGTTGGACATGGGGATAATATCTCCCTGTTTTCCTGCCCTTCCCCATCCAGATCGTGAACCCCAGAAAGTCGAACTTCCCTTCAAAGGCATTGATGGTCTTCGTCTTCGCCTCGTTCAGGGTGAGCCCCAACCGCTCCAGTATTCGCCGCAGCATTGTCATGGCCCTGTCCGATTGTTTCCGGCAGAGGATGACGATGTCGTCCGCGTAGCGCACAATGCGGGCTCCCAACCGTTGTTGTAATTGGCGCCTCTCCCATATCCTGTCAAGTATATGCAGGTAGAGATTTGCCAAAAGCGGTGAGATGATCCCGTCTTGCGGTGTCCCTTTGCGATTGCCCTTGCCGCCGCCGATGTTCCGTTTCGTCCCATCCCTGTCCACCTCCATGATCGGAGCCTTGAGCCACATCTGTATGAGGTGCAGTATTGCGCCGTCACAGATGCGCTCGGCAACCACGGCCATGAGATTGGCATGGGGAATGGTATCGAAGTACTTGGACAAATCGGCGTCAATGACTTCGGTATATCCTCTGTTCATATAATACTTTACATCATCGACTGCGTCGTGGGCTGACTTCTTCGGTCTGAATCCGTATGAGGTTTCACAGAAGTCCGCTTCGAAGATCGGCTCGATGACCAGTTTTACGGCCATCTGAGCCACCCTGTCCCGTATCGTCGGAATGCCGAGGGGACGCTGAGAGCCATCCCTTTTCGGTATCATGACCCGTTTTACGGGATCGGGTTGGTACGTCTTGTTTCTCAGTGCTTCCGCCAACGCCGCCACGAAGGCGACAACCCCTTCTCCGTCCTCGATGGCCTCGAAGGTTACACCGTCTATGCCGGCGCTCCCTTTATTGGCACGGACAAGGTTATAGGCGTGGCTGAGGATGTCGGCCCGGTAAATCTTGTCGTACAAGGCGTGGAAGCGGCAGGCCGGTTCTTGCTTGGCCTTGCGGTAGAGCTTCCTCTGTAGCGTTCTGATAGTATCCGGAGTTGTTAGCATCTCTGCAATCTCCTTACCTCCGCTCTTTGGTTGCGTAAACAAAGCAGGGTTCCTTCCCTCGGAAAGGGTTATGTTGTCCCTTATCCTCAAACGGTACTTTGAACCCCTCCGACTCCCGATACGGCCCAGTGCGATTTCGTTTCCTTATACGCCTCGGTTGATGCTCCTCAACATCGCCGCATCGGGTCTCCAGCACTTGACTGCTTATCTTCCGCAACATGCCGACCCTGCTACCCCGGAAGATCACATGGGACATCTCCGTTCTGCTTTCCCATGTACATCGGCCTTCCCCATTCATCCAGTGGGTCGGCATCTTCAAATTGATTTGACGAGGCTACCTGTAGGTTCACTTCCGTTTCGGCCTGCTGCTTTGCCAATTGAGAACTTACGACCCCTGATTGCTCAGACGCCGCTCCCTTGAACTACCGGGGTGCACGGATAACTCCCCGAACGGGACTTTAACCCGTTAGATACTGCAGTTGTTACTGCGTACGGACGATTACATTCAGGCATAACGCATCGTAAAGCCGAAGAGACGGCGAATCCAAAAAGAGACGCGCCGGAGAGGTCTGCCCGAAAAGCGCTTCAAAATGCCTTTCTGACGGGCAAGTCGCCCAAAAAGAGAGCCGATTGCTCAAAAAGGACTGCCCCCGATCCGCATTCCTCGACCAAAGGTATCGCCTCCCCTGATTTTAGATGAATAATATCCCTTGACACGAGAAAACAGCCTCCCTATACTCCGAACTCTCAGAAGCAATGTCTTATCAATTATCAATCAATGTCTTATCAATCAATATCAATATCAATTATCAATTCAATATCAA
>JAPLJQ010000097.1 GCA_026388495.1 Deltaproteobacteria bacterium
GTAAAAACCCAGAAACCCGATCTTGTGCTCATGGACATCAAGCTCGCCGGGGCGATGGACGGAATAGAAACCGCAGAGAAGATCCGGGCAATCGCAGACATCCCCCTCGTGTACCTCACCGCATATACTGATGACAAGCGCCTCGCGAAGGCACGGCTCACAGAACCGTACGGCTATATAGTAAAACCCGCCCAAAACCGCGAACTCCATGCCACCATTGAGATGGCGCTGTACAAGCATGCGCTCGACCGGAAACTGAAGGAGAGCGAGGAGAAGTACCGATTACTCGCAGACAATGCCACGGATATCATCTGGATTCTGGACCTTGCAACACGAAAATTCATCTATTTCAGTCCTTCAGTGGAAAAAATACGCGGGTTCACCCCGGAAGAAGCGCTCGAAATCCCTCTTGAAAAGATGTTCACACTGGATTCTTACGCACGGGTAATGTCAGAATTTAAGGAAACGCTGGAGCTGGATAAACAGCATCTGGTGGAACACGGACGGATACGCGTTTTTGAGTTCCAGGAATTCTGTAAAGATGGTTCGATAATTTCTACTGAACCAAGGATGAAATTTATTCGCGATGCAGATGGGAGTCCCATAAGGCTGCAGGGCATTACACGCGATATCACCGAGCGCAAACGGGCTGAGAACACAATCGCTCTTACCGCCCGCAAACTGACGTTGATGAATGACGTGACGTACCAGTATATCCAGAACAAGGTCACTGCTGTCAGGGGGTATGCCGAGCTCAGCAAAGATGTAAAAACCAAAGCTGAACGGTTATCCTTTATCGAAAAGGAAGAACATATCCTCGCAGATATCCACCAGTTGATTAAAAATACACGAGAGTATCAGGAGATCGGATTGCTCCAACCCCGCTGGATTCCCGTGGAACAATCAATCCGGATAGCAGTTTCGCTTGTCAGCCCGAAACAGAACATACCGATTGAGACAGCACTCCATAGACTTGAATTGTATTCCGATCCCCTCATCGAAAAAATCTTCGCGAACCTCATTGAAAATGCAGTAAGACATGGAAAGACCCTTACACGAATCATCTTTTCCTGCGAGGAAACCCCGGATGGACTTATTTTGATCTGCGAAGACAATGGTGTCGGGATCTCCCCCGAGATCAAAGTCCATCTTTTTGACCGGAGTGTCGGTGAAAACATCCACTTTGGATTGTTCTTTATCCGGGAGTGCCTTCTTCTTTCCGGTATGACGATTGCTGAAACCGGCGAACCGGGCAAAGGTGCACGGTTCGAGATTACGGTGCCGAAAGAAGCATACCGGTTCACCGGTGCAGAACGTAAAAATTGAGGAATAGACAATTCTGGTTTAGTATCGACGATTCATTTCTATCAAGGATTTATCAGCAAGCTCCTTCATCCGTGATGACATCCCTTTGGAGGGCATATTATCTGTATCTTTCATTGCATCGGCAATCTCCATTCCCAATACAAAGATCGCATATTTATGCTCTGTCTTACTCTTGTGGCGATGGGAGGGTGTGATCTTTAAGGCATTGTATTGGGAAAATTCAAGTTTGGGATTTA
>JAPLJQ010000091.1 GCA_026388495.1 Deltaproteobacteria bacterium
GATCAGTATCCGTAAGGGAATTCAGGGAGAAAGGATTTCTGCCGGAGGCCCTCCTGAACTATATTTCACTGTTGGGAAGTTCTCCCGAGGACGGAGAGGAAGTTGCTTCCGTGCAAGATATGATCGGTTCGTTTTCCCTCGATAGGGCAGGGAAGAGCGGCGCTATTTTTGATGAAGACAAGCTGAAGTGGTTCAATGGCATTTACATCAGACAGGATGATATAGAAAAACTGACTGAGCGGCTGATTCCATTTATCAGAAAATCGGGCTATGACACGGATGCTTTTGACCGTTTGTGGCTCTGCCGGGTTGTTGAACCCGTGAGGGATAATCTCGTGACGCTTTCTGACATCGGAGATTGCCTGGATATGTTTTTCGATGACAGATACCGCATGTCGAAAGAAGCCGCGGATCTACTCAGGAACCATCAGGCCTCTGCCGTCGTCAGAATCCTTTATGAGACATTGAATCATCATGATATTTCCCGTGGGGATCTTTATTCTGATTCCATCAGGGCTGTCCGGGAAAAGACAGGGTTAAAGGCCAGGGATTTGTTCATGCCGATCAGGGCAGCCGTAACGGGCAGGACATCGGGACCGGAACTTGAGAAGATGTTTTCCATTCTGGGGAGGGAATCCATTCTCGAAAGACTGAAGCTTGCCGTCCAAATTGCGGAGATTAACCATGCCGATTAGGGTAAGCCAGCGTCAGGAAATTATAATTTCTGTCTTGACCTGACCATCCCTATGAGCTATAAAAATAACCACTGTAGTGCCCATCCATGCCCCTGATCGGGAGTGCTTATTATAAAAAAACGCATGTTTCAAGATTTTCCAGTCACGTAAATTAGAAATTGATGCCTGTTCGATATCAAGTAGAAAGGAAGGAGGATCAATGAAATTTATAGACGAAATGGATCTCAGAGGGAAACGGGTTTTGTTCAGGTTTGATTTCAATGTCCCCTTAGACAATTCATTAAACATAACAGATGATATCCGTATCAGGGCCGCCCTTCCCACGATTAACTATGCTCTCGACGAGGGGGCGAAAGTCATTATCATGTCGCATCTCGGACGTCCCAAGGGAAAGATTGTTCCCGAGATGAGCCTTGCCCCCGTGGCCCGCAGATTGACGCGATTTCTCAAAAAAGAAGTCGTGTTGGCCAGAGATTGTGTTGGCGATGACGTTACAACATTGATCGAAGGTATGAAACCGGGATGTATTGTCCTTTTGGAGAACCTCAGGTTTCATTCTGAAGAGGAAAAAAATGACAACGAATTTGCCAGAAAACTTTCGGGTCTGGGAGATGTCTATATTGATGACGCTTTTGGAAATGCCCACAGAAAACACGCCTCTAATGTGGGGATTGTTAAATATGTGAAGGAATGCGGTGTCGGTTTCCTGATAAGACAGGAACTGAATTATTTCAAGAAAGCAGTGGAAAGTCCCGCCAGGCCTTTTGTTGCAATTATTGGTGGTTCGAAGGTTTCCGGCAAACTCGAAGCTCTCCTTCATCTCATCGAAAAAGTTGATAAGCTGATTATCGGAGGAGGAATGGCCTTTAC
>JAPLJQ010000302.1:0-360 GCA_026388495.1 Deltaproteobacteria bacterium
TGTATAAATTCGTTCAAGAGGTATGATTTTCATATATCACCTTCACTCATATCCTAACCCGAAGACTTGCGCGTTCACTCAATAGTTTTTATTGTTATGTCGAATGACAAAATGATCTTATTGCACATCGGATTACTCTCTTATTTTTGGTACCTGACCATCAACTGCACTATCGAATTGAGGATAAGTGCCATATTGACCAACAACAGCCCGGAAACAAGACCCACCGCACCAATTGCCGTATACGATAAATAGACTACTTTATTCACCAAATATTCCGACAATGCCCAAAGAGCAAAGCAAAGTCCAATTGCCATTAATATTAATCCCGGAATCCCAAACGATATCAATGGTCGCCGG
>JAPLJQ010000302.1:387-2283 GCA_026388495.1 Deltaproteobacteria bacterium
ACAAGATTGCTGAGAACTGCCATCCCATGCGAGAGAAAATTCTTTTTGTGCGCATTCGGGATCTCATAATTAACATGTATCGGCACTTCAACGATTCGAAATCCTTTATCCGACAAATAAGAGATCATTACCGATTCGATGTCAAAGCCTGAAGGTTCTATGGTAATACTATCGAGAGCCGTAGAGCTCAATGCCCGGAATCCCGACTGAGAATCGGTTGTTTTACACGATGATGCAAATTTTGTAAATTTATCCAGTGTCTTTTGACCTATCTTGCGGTATAAGGGGATTTTATGTCCTGTGGTCAGAAATCGTGATCCAATGACAAGATCGGCTTCATCAGTGAGAATCGAGGCGATGACACTCGGAATCTCCTCCGGGTGATGCTGCCCATCACCATCGAGCATGACAACAATGTCCGCGCCCAGCTGGCGGGCACGGTCAAATCCCCGCATCACCGCGTATCCCTTGCCATGATTTTTTGAGAGCCGTATGACTTCTGCACCCGCATGCTCTGCAATAAAACCCGTCATATCGTGAGAACCATCATCGACGACAATCACATGGCTCACAAAAGGTACTGTCCTTAATACCACGCTGCCTATGGCAAGCTCTTCATTAAATGCCGGGATGACCGCGATTACATTTTTATTATCTTCAGAAACAGGGATCATATGCGAACAGAATATCTCTAATTGATATTTTTTTAATCCTAATTAATCCCATTGAATTTTATTTCCCTTAAAAATTGTTGTGGAGATGCCCGCAAATTTATTCGCGGAAGTGGTCATGTGTCGTGATCATGGGGGTGGACTTTATAGTATGCTGTCCATATATATTAGTGGCAAATTGAGAAAGTGATTTACAATTTGTCCAATACGAGATGAGGATATCAGCCATGATCAAACGAGATGCAGAGGAGAAACTCAAGAGACTTGCAGAAGGATTTCCTGCGGTGTCTGTCATCGGCCCTCGCCAGTCAGGAAAGACGACACTTGTCAGATCGGTATTTCCCGATAAACCGTATGTATTACTGGAAGATCCCGATACCCGTGCCTTCGCTGAGGAAGATCCACGGAGCTTTCTGGCACAGTTTGAGGGGACCGGTGCAATTATTGATGAAGTGCAGAGAGTTCCCAAACTCTTTTCATATCTTCAGGGGGTATTGGACAGGTACAACAAGCCGGGACAATTTATTCTGACCGGCTCCCAGAATTTTTTATTAATGGAGAGTATCTCCCAATCACTTGCCGGTCGTGTCGGGATCATCAGGTTGTTACCTCTCTCGATGAGAGAGCTTTTCCGCGAGGGGATCGCTATCAAGCGGTACGAAGACTATCTCTATCGCGGGTTCTTTCCCCGTCTGTATAGTAATACGATCGAGCCGGCGGATTTTTATTCGTCGTATATTCAAACGTATATTGAACGCGATCTGCGCCAGTTAAAACAAGTGCAGAACCTCTCAACATTCCAGACTTTTATGAAGATGTGCGCCTTTCGAAATGGGCAGATTGTGAATTATTCATCCCTTGCACAAGATTGTGGGATTACACATAATACGGTAAAAGAGTGGTTGTCACTTCTCGAAACATCATGTATCATCGTCCTCATCCGGCCTCATCATAAAAACTTCAATAAGCGACTGGTGAAGATGCCCAAACTTTACTTCACCGATCCCGGGCTTGCCGTGCATCTGGCAGGAATCCAGAGCCCGGATAATCTCTGCTACCATCCATTGAAAGGAGGTCTTTTTGAATCGCTGATTGTTACTGAATTCTTAAAATACCGGTTCAAGCAGGCAAAGGAAGCAAATTTGTACTTCTGGCTGGATCAACACGGGCATGAAATAGATTGTCTCATCGAACACAAAGGAAAAGACCTGATCCCTGTTGAGAT
>JAPLJQ010000021.1 GCA_026388495.1 Deltaproteobacteria bacterium
CTTGGATTCAAGGCGGATTTGAGAGATTATGGGATCGGAGCTCAGATCCTTGCCGACCTGGGCGTTCACAAAATGAAACTCATGACCAACAATCCCAAGAAAATTGTCGGTCTTGGCGGATATGGAATCACCGTCACCGAGAGGATTCCCATTGAAATCAAGCCCACTGAGAATAACATTAAATATCTGACCACCAAGAAGAAAAAAATGGGGCATCTGTTGCAGATATAGGCGGAACACATTTTTCAAGGATCTCGTCTTATATATTTGAATTATTCGAAAATTAGAACGTTACCATTTCTTTAGGAGAGAGGGCCATGCCAAAGATTGTAGAAGGAAAAATCGTCGCGAAAGGGATGAAGTTTGGTATCGTCGCCAGCCGATTTAATGATTTCATATGTGGAAGGCTCGTAGAGGGAGCAGTGGATGCTCTGACGAGGGCGGGTGCTGATGACAAAGATATCCTCATATACAAGGTTCCCGGCGCCTTTGAGTTACCTCTCATAGCCAAGAAACTGGCAAAGAGCGGGCGATTTGACGCGGTCATCTGTTTGGGTGCGATTATCAGAGGAGCCACACCGCATTTTGAGTATATCAGCGCTGAAGTCTCCAAGGGCATTGCTGTGGTGGGCCTGGAAACAGAGACGCCCGTTACTTTTGGCGTACTGACAACGGATACTATCGAACAGGCGATCGAAAGGGCCGGTACCAAAGCGGGGAACAAGGGATGGGATGCCGCCATGTCGGCCATTGAAATGGTTGACCTGTTCAAAAAATTATAATCAATCATACATACACCATTCCCCAGACACTACCTTGATGATACGTCAAAAACGTATGTTTATGATGATATGCGGAAGCATCGAAAGCAGCAGCTTATATAAGTCAGAGGAATGAATGCATCAAAGAAGAAAAGCAAGAGAAGTTGCCTTGCAGGTTCTTTATGAGTTGGATGTTTTAGGGATCGACGCCGAAGAAGGGATGGAGCTTTTCTGGAGTCATTTCGAAGCACCGGAACATACGAGACCGTTTGCCGCCCTCTTGATAGCAGGCGCCTGGAATAACAGGAAAGAACTTGACGACCTGATCAGCAGTTGTTCCGAAAACTGGACCATTTCCAGAATGTCAAAAGTGGACAAGAATATTCTTCGCATGGCGATCTATGAGCTCCTGCACTGTCCGGATATTCCGCCGAAAGTCACATTGAACGAGGCCATAGACCTCGGCAAAATTTACGGGACTGAAAACTCCGGTTCCTTTATTAATGGTATTCTCGATGCCGTCTATATTAAACTGAGCGGGAAAGATCAAGATCAGGAAAATGCGTCCCTTGCTCCGGACTGAAGTTTCCCGCCCTCAGGTCGATACTTGCGGGGCACGCTCCCGGTCATGAACATATTTCTGTAGAGTTTCAATTGGTTACACCATCACGGATATAGGGAAGTCGTCGTGTATTTTGGAGGGTGAACGGATGATGGAAAAAAAGTACAAGCCCCAAGACATTGAAAAGAAGTGGCAGAATCACTGGGAAGAAAAACGCCTTTTTAAAGTTACGGAAGATCCGGACAGACAAAAATATTACCTTCTGGAGATGTTCCCATATCCCTCCGGAAAGATTCATATCGGACATGTGAGAAACTATACTATCGGCGATGTGGTGGCTCGTTACAAACGGATGAACGGATTCAATGTACTGCATCCCATGGGGTGGGATTCCTTCGGAATGCCGGCGGAAAACGCGGCTATCGATCATGGGATCCATCCGGCAACATGGACAAACGAAAACATTGCCGCCATGAAAAAACAGCTCAAGCAAATGGGCTTCAGCTATGACTGGGACAGGGAAATATCCACCTGCGAGCCGGAATATTACCGCTGGGAACAGTTGTTTTTTCTCTGGATGTACGAAAAGGGGCTTGCCTATAAAAAAGGTTCGATTGTGAACTGGTGTCCCAAATGTCAAACCGTCCTTGCCAACGAGCAGGTGGAAGCAGGTCTGTGCTGGAGATGTTCTGCGGAGGTTGGGGAAAAATATCTCGACCAGTGGTTTTTCCGCATTACCGCCTATATCGAAGAACTGCTTGACTGCTGCGACAAGCTGTCCGGATGGCCGGAAAAAGTTCTCACCATGCAGAGGAACTGGATCGGTAAAAGCTACGGGTGTGAAATCTATTTCCCCATGGCGGACGGCAACAGCACGATTAACGTTTTTACAACAAGGCAGGACACCGTATACGGGGCGACGTTCATGCTCCTTGCCGCCGAACTTCCCCTCGTGATGGAACTGGTCAAAGGAAAACCGATCGAAACCGAGGTCAGAGGATTTGTTGAGAAGATAAAAAAGCAGGATAAGATGATGAGGACATCGGAATACTATGAAAAAGAGGGAATTTTCCTTGATACCTACTGCCTCAATCCTGTCACCAAGAAAAAGATGCCCATTTATGCGACGAATTTCGTCATCGCCGAGTACGGAACGGGATGCGTCATGGCCGTGCCATCCCATGACCAGAGGGATTTTGAATTTTCCAAAAAATACAATCTGCCACTTGTCGTTGTCATTCAACCTCCGAAAAAATCTCTAAATATTCATACCATGACAGAAGCCTATGTGGATGAAGGTATCCTGGTGAATTCGGGACAATTTAACGGCACGGAAAATATCAAGGCCCTCGATGCCATTGCGGAGTATCTGGAATCCATCGGGCGTGGTACAAAAACCATTCAATACCGTTTAAGAGACTGGGGCATCTCAAGGCAGCGGTACTGGGGCGCGCCCATTCCCGTTATCTACTGCGACGCCTGTGGAACAGTTCCGGCGCCGGAATCCGATCTTCCCGTCATTCTGCCCCGCGACGTGGAATTAACCGGAGAGGGCGGATCTCCTCTGATAAAATACGAGGCATTCGCGAAAACCACCTGCCCCAAATGCGGCGGGCCGGGAAGAAGGGAGACGGATACCATGGACACCTTCGTTGAGTCGTCCTGGTAC
>JAPLJQ010000521.1 GCA_026388495.1 Deltaproteobacteria bacterium
ATCGGGCGAAACCGGGCTACTCGACTCAATTATCAATTCAAGCAATCTGACCACAAAGTGGTCAGCTATCTTTTTACTTCAAGGTAAATCCGCATGCATCTGAAAGAATTCGAACTGAAGCCTATTTTCCTCAAAGCCATTATTCCATGTGCGATTATTCTGATCATCCTTTTTACCTACGGCGATGTCCGGCATCACCAGTTTCTCGATTTTGACGATAACGAATATGTTACTGAAAACAGTAATGTCCAAAACGGGCTGAATCTCAAGAGCATCCGGTGGGCCTTTGGCTTCACGGGCGTTGCCTACTGGCCCCTCACCTGGATTTCCCATATGCTGGATTGCCAACTATTCGGTCTTGCGCCGGGTCCGCATCACATGGTCAATGTGGCCATACATATTCTGAATGCCCTCTTTTTATTCCTGATCATCTTCAGAATAACCGGGGCGCGATACAAGGCAGCCGTCGTTGCCCTCCTGTTCGCCGTACATCCGCTCAATGTGGAATCGGTGGCCTGGGTTGCAGAAAGAAAAAACGTCCTGAGCACGCTGTTTTTCATGACCGCCGTTTATGCCTATGTTCATTATGCTCAAAAGAAAAAGATATGGATGTATTTGCTTGTTTTATTTCTATTTGCGTCAGGCCTCATGAGCAAACCCAGCATTGTTACTTTTCCTTTTCTCCTCCTGATATTGGACTATTGGCCTCTGGGAAGATTCGGGAAAGTGGATGTTTACCATTCCATTGATGCCGTGAGGACGACCCCCGCCCGGCATTTTCTAACCAGATTTCTCGCTTTCCGGAAGTCGCAGGCTGCTTTTCTTATAATCGAAAAGGTCCCGCTTATCATCCTGTCTTTGATTTCAGCTTATCTGTCGATGATCTCCATGTCGAAGTTTGACATGGTCATCAATCATGAGTTTGTTCCGGTGGGTTTGAGAATCTACAATCTCTTTGTTTCCATCATGAAATATCTGGGGAATATGGCATGGCCCTTCGAATTATCGATCTACTATCCTTTTCCCCAAGCGATTCCGGCTGCGCATTTTTTATTGGCCTTGTCCTTTGTCTTGCTTATAACCGTAATGACCTTCCTCTGGAGAAAAAGCCGCCCCTGGCTCTTCACGGGCTGGTTCTGGTTTCTGATTGCCCTGGCGCCGGTCGGCGGCCTGATCCAGGCGGGGCTCTGGCCGGAAATGGCCGACCGGTACATGTACATCCCGATGATCGGCCTGCTTCTGATGCTGGCATGGGAGGGTGACGCAAGAATCAGGGGCCGGTACTCCAAAACCTTAAAAGTCATCCTCTGCTGCGCCCTGCTGGTTTATTTTATTTCCCTGACAAAGGTCCAGAATCTCTATTTCTCCAACGACTTTGCTCTATTTACAAGGGCCGCCGCGGTCACGAAAGATAATTTTGTCGCTTATAATAACCTCGGCGAGGCACTGAGACGATTAAACAGAGTAGATGAAGCGATGATCTATGTTGGGAAGGCCATTGCCATTAATCCGAAATATGACGCCGCTCTTAATAATTATGGCGCCTGTTTGGCGAAGAAGA
>JAPLJQ010000169.1 GCA_026388495.1 Deltaproteobacteria bacterium
CTTCTGTGCGTTAACGCATCGCTTAAAAAAACGGCTCAAGATTTAGTCATTCTGAACGTAAAAACACTATCCTCCTTCGCTGATTATTTCATCATCTGCAGCGGAACTTCAGACCGGCAGGTTCAGGCAATCGCATCCTCTATTCAAGAAAACCTGAAAGAGTTTGGTGTCCTTCCCCTCGGGGTGGAAGGTGAAACGTTCGGTAAATGGGTCCTTATGGATTACGACGACGTAATCATCCATATCTTCTACGAACCCTTAAGGGAATTCTATGACATTGAACGGTTGTGGTCCGATGCACCCCGGATGGAGATCGGAGGTGACGTTACAGAAATGAGTGCCCTTGACCAAGGGATGTAACATTGAAAGGCATTTTGACAGGGCTATCCGATATCATATTCCCTCCCGGATGTCTTACGTGTGATATCATTCTTGACCACCACGAACAACTTCCTGTCTGTCCGACGTGTTACTCGAAAATAAAATTCATCACGTCTCCCCTTTGCACCTGCTGCGGCATACCCTTTTCCGGTGCCGATACATCCGATCATCTTTGCGGCGACTGTACGATCTCAAAACCGGCCTATTCCGTTGCCCGCGCCGTAGGCCACTATGATGCCACACTCCTCGAGGCCATTCACAACTTCAAATACAGGGGTAAAACCGCCTCCGGCAAAACACTGGGCCGATTGATGGCCGGAAACGATTACCCTGCCGTCGATTTTCAGGAATACACCTTGACCATACCCGTACCGCTTCACGTAAGGAGACTTAGAGAGCGAGGGTTTAATCAGTCCGTTATTCTGGCAAGGGAAATTGCCAGGAAGTTTCACACCCCGTTGGACTTCTTGACACTAAGACGGTACATTTATACAGAATCCCAGATCAACCTGGGAAAAAGAGAGCGGGAGTCAAACGTCCGGGGTGCTTTTAAGATTATGAACCCTGAAAAAATAAAAGACCAGAGGATCATCCTGGTGGACGATGTATACACTACGGGAAGCACCGTGAAAGAATGCGCCCGCCTGTTATTGAAGGAGGGGGCCTCGTCAGTGGCGGTGCTGACTATAGCAAGGGCGGTCTGATTTAACGAATGGGAGCTCTCATGAATAAGATATACAAGCGGGAAAGTCTCAAAAAGAAAATCGATCAACTCAAAAAAGAAGGCAAGAAAATTGTTTTTACGAATGGATGTTTCGATATCCTTCATGTGGGACACACAAGATATCTCAGGGAAGCGAAAAAAGAAGGGGATATCCTCATTCTTGCTCTAAACAGCGATGAATCGGTCAGATCATTAAAAGGAGAAAAACGCCCGCTCATCCCGGAGGATGAGCGGGCAGACCTGGTTGCGTCCCTTGGATCGGTGGACTTTGTGACGATTTTTCATGAGCTTACACCGCTTACGTTGATTGAATATTTGAAGCCCGACGTCCTGGTCAAAGGGGGAGACTGGGCGGAGGATCAGGTTGTGGGACGGGAATCTGTGAAGAAGTGGGGCGGCAGGGTTATCATCATCCCTGAGATCAAGGGTTCCTCAACGACCAATATCATTGAAAAAATTATAAATGTTTATGGGAAAACATAACTTCGGGATTACCTGTTTTTGGGAATATTTTTTTCTTTACAAATCGATATTCTTTATGTATTAGGTACAATTCAAAATCAAGACCCCAATGACAGGGCATCTCTTGAATCAGACAGGAACTTCGAGCTTCGCATCAGAGACCGGGAAAGAAGACTGCTTTCCAAGATACAGGAAGCCATCAAGCGTATTGATGACGGTGTGTTTGGTATATGCGATGGTTGCGGTGGTCAAATCTCGGAGAAAAGACTCATGGCAAGACCTGTCACGACCCAGTGCATTGAATGCAAAACAAAACAGGAAAAGATTGAAAAACTGAAAGGGGAATAACTCCCTGAACCACCTCCCTTACTGAATTGCCGGACATACATTTCAAATACCTGAAATCTGCAAAAACTGATTGACAAATCCTGCCCGACCCTCTCTTATATGAGCGTCAAAATAAGTTACCTTGAAGCAAGATGAACCTTGTCACGTGTCATTTTTTGCGTGATGCGTAACCTGTGCTTTCCCGCCTGCCCTGTCCACAAGCGTATTTGTCGGAGGCGGGAGTGACGCGACAGCAGGCTTCTGGCAACAGCACCATAGAGATTAAAGGAACAAACAGAATGTTTGTAAGAGTCGCCGTCAATATTGCCTCCGACAAGACCTTTATCTACGCCGTCCCGGATAGATTTGAGAAGGGTATTGCCACGGGTAAGCGGGTTCTCGTTCCCCTTGAAAAGAGACGACTGCCGGGATACATTCTCGAGGCGGCGCCTGCTTCATCCTTTGAAAATCCAAAGGACATTATAGATATCATCGATACAGAACCCCTTTTTAACGAAGACGATCTTAAATTTTACCAGTGGGTTTCCCGATATTACATCTACCCGCCGGGTAAAACACTCTCCGAGATTCTGCCCGGAGGAATTGACTTCAAAAGCAATCGCTGGATCACGCCTGCAAAGGGAAAAACGGATCATGGAAGAGTCGACATCTGCCCTTTCCACGAAAGAATCATGGACATAGTAACCGATTTCCCGGACGGTATCCCCCTCAACCGTTTAAAACATATCCTGGGGAAAAAGGA
>JAPLJQ010000186.1 GCA_026388495.1 Deltaproteobacteria bacterium
ATTGTAAAGACGGTATTGGTATCTATGTCCATATTGATGGTTCAACCTATGAAGGAAACCATATAGAGGGCAAACGGGAGGGGGAAGGTACCTATACCTATTCCGACGGCACGAAATATATCGGACAGTTCAAAGACAGTCTCTTCAACGGTCAGGGAATTTACACACTCCCAAACGGTGAAAAATATGAAGGACAATTCATAAACGGTAAGCGGAGAGGTTACGGCATACATATTTATGCAGATGCATCAAGATATGAAGGACAATTCTCAGAAGACAAGCGAAACGGTCAAGGTACCATGATTTTCCCTGACGGGAAAAAAGTCACCGGGCAATTTAAGAATGACCGGCTTGATGGAATCGGAATCATGATATGGGCAAACGGTAAACAGGAAAAGGTTCAACAGACCGATGACAGGACATTTAAGGTTGTCTTGCCCCGGGATATTCATAATGAAGGATCATAATATGCATTTGGGGATATGGTGGGGCAAAAACCTCTTCATTGGAATTTTATCGTTGTTTTTTCTTATATTTGGCATTGAAACCCTCATGGGTGCATATTCCCTGAAGAACCCGCTGGAGTTTATCATGTCTTTTTTCTCATCAAGCCTGATCATTTTAATCAGTATCGTAGGAATCATTTATCCTGCCTTCCGCATACATACTTTTTTAAAATCCTCTAAACGTCTATGAGGCTCTGTCCATTTTTTTGACATATGCAATGATCATGAAAATAAAATTTAAAACCATATCCATGATTCTCTTCATATCTGTCTTGATTTTATTCAATTTCCCACCAAGCGTCTTGTCGTACGATCTGGAAAAGAAGGTCATCTTATCTACTTTGGAAAACGGCATGAAGGTCCTCATGCTTGAGAGGCATATGAGCCCTACGGTTTCTTTTTATATAAGACATCGCGTGGGCTCCGTTGACGAAGAAAACGGCAAGACCGGCACCGCTCACCTACTTGAACATCTCTTATTTAAAGGAACGAAGACAGTTGGAACAAAAAATTATGAAATTGAAGAAAAAGTTCTCAAACAAATTGCACGAACAGGCTATTTGCTTGATTTTGAAATAATGAAAGGTAATCAAGCCGATAGGAAGCAGATCGAGTTGCTGAAAATACAGTTGGATGAATTAAACAAAGAACACAAAAAGTGGATGGTAGAAAACGAAATTGATAGAATTTACACGGAAAATGGTGCCGTTGATATCAATGCTTCCACCGGAAGGGACTTAACAACCTATCATGTTAGCCTTCCCTCAAACAAGATTGAACTCTGGGCAAGAATAGAAGCAGATAGAATGACCAATCCTGTTTTGCGAGAATTCTATGCAGAGCGCAATGTGGTTAAGGAAGAACGGAATCAGCGTGTCGAATCCGATCCGGGTGGAAAATTATTTGAACAATTTCTTGCAGCGGCATTTATAGCCCATCCCTACAGGCATCCCATCCTTGGCTGGTCTTCAGACTTAAATTTCATAAACATGGACGATACAGAAAATTTTTTTAAAAAATATCATGCTCCAGATAATACCGTCATTGCCGTGGTGGGAGATATTGCTCCTGTAAAAACGCTTGAAATCATAAAAAAATATTTCGGCCCCATACCCCGCCAGAATATCACCCGTACCCATGTAACCGAAGAACCGCTTCAGACAGGCGAAAGGCGAATTGAGGTTATCTTTGACGCAACCCCCCATATCGTCATAGGGTATCATAAACCGAACATGCCTGCTTTTGATGATTATGTGTTTGACGTCATGGAAGCTATCCTTTCCAAAGGAAGAACATCCAGACTCTACAAGGCTCTTGTACGGGATAAGGGGCTGGCAGAAACCGTTCAGACCGTTAATGGAATGCCGGGATCAAGATATCCGAATCTATTTGTATTATATGCCATTCCGCGTCCCCCCCGCACCAATGCTGAATTGGAAGCCGCTATATATTCTGAAATCGATAGACTTAAGACAGAACCCGTATCTGAAAAGGAACTTGAAAAAATAAAGAATCAACTAAAAGCCGATTTCATCAGGGGTCTTGATTCTAATGCCGGTCTCGCCAGCACCCTCTCTTACTTTGAAACTCAGGCAGGAGATTATAGATATTTTATTCATCATATCAATGTTATCGAAAAGATCACAAGTGAAGATATTATCCGTGTAGCCCGCCGTTATTTAACCTCAGATAACAGGACTGTGGCCTGCCTGGTTAAAAAAAGGCAATGACCGTAATTATATGAAAAGATACACTTATATGTCTGCCTTGCTTTGGTCGGTTATTTTTCTTTTATGCGCCTGTGCGTCTCGCGTTTCTTCATTACCCCCCCATAACAGCCCTGATCAATTGTCATACCCGCCATTACATATTTCACTTCCTCAGGCGCAAAGGGTCGCCATGGAAAACGGAATCATCCTTTACAGTCTTGAAGAACATGAAATTCCTCTCATTAACATTTCAGTAGTCGTAAAAACCGGATCTGTTCATGATCCCATCGGTAAAGAAGGCCTTGCAGAACTAACCGGTGATGTGTTGAGAACAGGGGGAACCCGTTTTCTATCTGGAAATGCCGTAGATGAAACATTGGAATTCTTTGCAGGTACGCTTTCCATTTCCGTAAATCGAGACTACGCATCAGTTAATCTTTCCATTCTGAAAAAAGATCTGGATAAGGGGCTGAATGTCTTATCTGAGATCCTACAGCATCCCGCATTCGAGGAGGAAAAGTGTAAACTTGCAAATGCATTGAAGATAGCAGAACTCAGAAGAATAAATGATGATCCTCAAAAACTTGCATTCAGAGAATTTAATCGGATCATGTACCAGAACACTCCGAGGGGAAGGTTGCCTACCATTTCGTCAGTCGAAAAAATTCAGCGTGACGATCTCGTAAAGTTTTACAAGAGATTCTTTTCCCCCAAAAACACCATGATGACCGTCACAGGGGACATAACCTCAAATGAGGCTATCAGTAAAATAAATCAATATTTCGGTATTTGGAATAAAACGTTAAATGAAACGGTTGTGATTCCTGCCCCTGAAAGAAATAAGGGTCGTATCTTTTTTCTTTCCAAGGAGATGCCACAATCTATTGTTATTCACGGATACTTTGCACCGGCCAAACCGGATACCGATTCGTACGCCTTTGAGATCCTTGATTTCATCATCGGAAGCGGTGGTTTTCGCTCCCGCATATTCCATAATATAAGAAGCAGTCTGGGGATTGCCTACACTGCCGGCAGCTTTTATAAAGCCAAAAGTGATCATGGCATTTTTGTGGCTTATGCAATAACCGGTTCTGAAACAACGTCAACCGTCTTATCATTAATCCAATCCATTATAGGAAATGTAAAAAACAGTCAGATAAGTCAAAACGAACTTGATTGGTCAAAAAATGCCATCAATAACAGCTTCATATTTTCTTTCCTCTCGGCAGATCAAATAGCACAACAACAAATGATGAATGAATATAATAAATTACCTGAAGATTATCTTTTAACATTCAGAGAAAAGATCAAAAAGGTACATGCAGATCAGGTGAGGTCAGTTGCCAACAGATATCTGTCTTTCGATGAAGCCAATATCCTTGTCGTAGGAAATGAAAAGGTTTATGATTCATTAAAATCAAAGTTCGGTGACATTCAGAAAATTGGAGATAGATTGTGATTGACAAGGAAGATTTCGATAAAATTACCTGCAGAATCGATACCTATGTCAATGCCATGATAGAGATGCAGCTGGCCCTCACCGGTATCCCTGCTATCTCGCCGGATAACGGCGGTGATGGTGAATTCGAAAAAGCGAAGCTCCTCTCCTCCTGCCTTAAAAAAATGAACTTCCCCGATATGATTGAACTGCACGCTCCTGATTCCAGGGTTTCGTCCGGTGTGCGTCCCAACCTTATTCTAAAAATACCCGGAAAGAACACAGACCAAACCAGATGGATACTGACCCATATGGATATCGTCCCCCCGGGAGAAACTGCTCTCTGGGAGGAAAACCCTTTCGTGGGTTATGTAAAAGACGAACGGATTTATGGACGAGGAACGGAAGACAATCAGCAGGATATGGTGGCATCCATATTTGCTGCAAAAGCATTCCTTGACGAAGGCATAGTACCTGAAAACTCAATAGGATTGGCCTTTGTTTCTGACGAGGAGACTTCCAGCCTATATGGCCTGTCTTATGTGATGGACCACAGTGACAATCCTTTCCGCAGGACAGACCTGATCCTGGTTCCTGATTTGGGTAACTCTGATGGAACACTAATCGAAATTGTCGAGAAAAGCATTTTCTGGCTACGCTTTAAAACCATTGGGAAACAATGCCATGCAAGCATACCTAATCTTGGGAAGAACGCTTTTCAAGCTGCATCCCATCTTGTGGTCAGGCTTAATGATCTTCATCACATTTTTAACGCCCGCAACCTTTTTTTCGAACCGCCATCGAGTACCTTTCAACCGACAAAAAAAGAGTCGAACATTCCTAACATTAATACCATACCAGGCGAAGATGTCTTTTATATCGACGGCAGAATTCTGCCAGAATATCCTTTATCGGAAGTTTTTTCTGAAATTAGAGGCATGGCGGATGAAATCGAGCGGAATTTTGGTGTTACCATTGAAATTACCCCGATTCAGCAGATTCAGGCGCCGCCATCAACACCCCATGATGCCTCGGTTGTTATCGCTCTCAAGGAGGCAGTCAGAGATGTATACAAAGTTGAGGCCTCTCCGCAGGGTTATGGAGCGGGAACTGTGGCAGCCGTCTTTCGACTTCATGGTTATCCTGCAGCTGTATGGTCTAAAGTCACCTACATGGCCCATCAACCGAATGAGAGCTGCGTCATTGCCAACATGTTGGGAAATGCAAAAGTGTTTGCCCACTTATTCCTCCAAAGGTGAGTCACCAAGGGACAAAAGTGTTGCATCCAACCATTTTGAATGATAGTGCTTTAAACGTCGTGTTATTTCTGATCCGGAAATTCCGTCTGATTATTTATGATAATCGTTAAAACTGAGGAAATTTATCTCATTGAAACAAAAACCAGATAGTATTTCTGTCAGAAAAATAAGTTTCTCAGATTATAATATCATAAGAAGCCTGTTGGGAGAACATGACAGGAACATAAAGGTAATTGAGAAATTAGAGTCTGTCAAACTTACCTTGCGTGGAAATCATTTATCCATCACGGGCGATCATTTGGCCGCCGACCTGATACATAATCTTATCATCCAGTTGTATAATCTTCTTGAAAAAGGATATCCCATATATCCTGCTGACATCGATTATGCTCACCGGATTCTATCCAGCAATAATTCTGTCGATCTTGAGAAAATATTTTTGGACACAGTCTTCATATCATCGAAGAAACGGGTCATTACACCAAAAAGCATCGCCCAGAAACTATATATTGACTCCATCCGAAATTACGATATGGTTTTCGGTATAGGCCCCGCCGGGACAGGCAAGACCTATCTGGCAATGGCCATGGCGATATCGGCTCTGCTTGATAAAAGGGTCAACCGAATCGTGCTTGCAAGGCCTGCTGTCGAGGCGGGCGAAAAGCTCGGTTTCCTGCCCGGTGACCTTTCAGAAAAGGTAAATCCCTACCTCCGACCTCTTTACGACGCCCTGTTTGATATGATTGATTTTGACAAGGCATCCGCTCTGATTCATAAAGGGATCATTGAAGTCGCTCCTCTCGCCTTCATGCGTGGAAGGACATTGAATGATGCTTTTGTCATTCTCGACGAAGCTCAGAACACGACCTCGGAGCAGATGAAGATGTTTTTAACAAGACTGGGTTGGGGTTCCAGGGCGGTGATTACGGGTGATATTACCCAGATCGATCTTCCATCTGACAAAGTACCCGGCCTTATAGAGGCGGAAAAAATATTAAAAAATATCGAAGGAATTCGATTTGTCTATTTTTCAGAAATTGATGTGGTGAGACATCACCTTGTTCAAGATGTCATAAGGGCCTACAACCATTTAGATCGCGGTAAGAAAAGAAAAAGAACGACGTAATCATCATGTTATCTGCAAATCAATTTAAAGATCAGGTATTTCAATTCCTGAAAAAGAACACACGGCAAATAAAATTCACTCCCGGAATTTTCAGAAATACTGAATTCCAGGAATGGGCCATCATTATCATTTTAAATATTATTCTGGCCTTTCTTCTTACTCCTGATACACACTTTTCCCGTCTTGAATACAAAACTGGTTCCATTGCTACAAGAGATGTCAGGGCTGATCGGGATTTTCTTGTTGAAGACAGAACATCCATTGAACAAAAAAGATTTGAGGTAATAAAAGATATTCAATCCGTCTATGATTACGACAGTGATGTTCCCGCCCAAATCAGGGCTAATCTGACAAAAGCCTTCACGATGATTGCACAATCGTATTCAAAAGAAGCTTCAGTCAAGTCCTCCGCCGTAACTTCCCTTTCTACAACAAAAGGTTTTTTCAGGCAGTCGAAAAATACTTTTCAAGAAGCGCTGGGAATTACGCTTACGGATGATGAATTTAATATACTCAATAAATATAGATTTACACCTTCTTTATCCGAAAAAATCTCCAGGCTCATTGCGTCGATATATCATTCTGAATCAATCACCAATGTGACATTTTTGAAACAGGACATAGATAACGGCATTATCATTCGGGACATTAATACCCAGAAAGAAAAAGATGAAAATAATCTGGATTTGATCCGACATATCAGTAATCTGGATAGCCTCATACGCGAAAGG
>JAPLJQ010000590.1 GCA_026388495.1 Deltaproteobacteria bacterium
AATTCTTCTGATGAGTCTTTTCTGCATATGGGACGAAAAGTCCTCGGTATTCACCGTAAGGTGTATGTAACCGTAATGTTTATTGTTTGCAACGACAGGAACAATGACATTATAAAATTGCCCCTCGCCGACTACGGGTTCCCCGAGTTCTGCCTTGAAGATGAGCTCCTTTTTTGTCTTTGTGATCCATTTTCCTATATTTCGCGGGTCGGTGCTCGATATGATCTTGTCGGAATTGCTGATGATAGATATCTCTTTAACGCCTTTTGTTTTCAGTTTTTTTAGATAGTTCTGGAGGCGTTTCTCTTCCGGGAGGCCGCTGCTGGTGACCTCTTCTACGCCCATCTGTATGCCCCTTGAAAGATCGGCGATCTGTTTTTCGAACTCGCTATAGATCGATGTTTCTGTCTGATAATAGAGAAAGACGAGTATGGAGATGATGCTCAGGCTCTGAACAAGCATCAGGACAACAAGCTTTTTATTGAGAGAAAGCCCGGGGAAATAGTCTCTTATTTCATGGATGTTAATTTGCATGTATCCATTGTATATTTATTTCTCATCAGGTGTCAATCCAGGAAGGTCATCGGATCCTGTGAGCAGGAAAATCACGGAGGATATGAGGATATATTAAGAGAACCGAATAAAGAAAAAGGGCCGGCTTTCTCATTAGGAGATAGAAGAACCAGCCCAAATTCTTAATGGCAGGGGGCCGCCAAGGTTGTAAGTTGTGTTTGAGAAGCTATAGGGTAGTCCAAAGGATTTAAGATCCTCCCCTGAATTATATCTTCTCAACAGTGATTTTTACTTTGTCGCCTTTTTTCAGGTCTTCGGAAGGCTTGAATGTGATTTCCTTACTCTTGTCTTGCCAACTGACTTTTAGTGAAACCTTCATGTCCTCTGTCTTCTTGACATCAGCAGTCATTTCAGATGTAACTTCACCAATTTTTACTGCCATGTTTAGATACCTCCTTCACGTTATTCAATAAAGAACAACCCCTTTGGTACCCTGTAATTATATAACCATCCCCAGGAGCTTTGTCAAGTTCTCTGTAGGCGAAAGTGAGGTTGCTTACTATCGGGCTTTGAGCTCATCATTTATCATGAAAGTACGCATCAACCGGATGAACCGGATATATGATGGCGCCAGAACCCTCGGAGAGTGACCAGTAAACGGCCCGGGCGTCATTTTTATCCAGGACCATATCAATGACTGTATACGGTTTTCCTCTCAACGCATACCAGAGCATTGAGATCGGGCGAATAATAAATCTCATGGAGGTATGGAATATGTTGCCTATTCCCGAGACAATCCCTTCCGTTGACGGTCTTATCAAGATCCTTACGCCGCCGTCAAAAACAAGGGTATATCTTGACGGCATGTCAGCCAGTTCAAGCGCCTCTATCTTGAAGTTGTCCTTTTCCTTGCTTTCGCCGGGCTTAATCATTTCCCTGCCGGGTTTAAAGAATGTACTTTTCTTTCTCAGACGATATCCGTTGCCCGAAACAGGGCTGCCCCAGCAGTGGAAGTCATTCATTGGCAGTTCCCTCAGGTGAATCCCCCTGGCCTTGATATAGGCCATTTTTTCCTTCAGATTGAAAACAAAGTAGATATCGGGTTTGCGGGCCAGGGCAAGTTCCTCTTCGAGAAGCCGGTTTTCTCTGATATATCTCTCCTTGTCGTCACCGGCAGAAGCCGGGCCGACAATCAAGGCAATAAAAAGCAATATGAGTTGTAGCCGCATCATCAAAAGATATATATCCTCGTACCTACGCTGGCTGCATAATAAACCGTCTTGAGATCCCTGTCGCCGACCCTGATGCAGCCGTGCGTGACGTTTCTTCCCAGCAGTCGGGTATAAAGCGTTCCGTGGATAAAATATCCGTTGCCGAAACCTATCGCATAATCTCCGAGGACGCCTTCCTCTACCCTTTTTCTGGGGTCCTTGGGTATCGCTTCGCCTTCTTCAATGAACGCCCAGTCCGGCCTTGTCCAGGCAGGAGCGAGATATTTTGTCTGCACATGGTATTCGCCCCGCGGCGTATCG
>JAPLJQ010000116.1 GCA_026388495.1 Deltaproteobacteria bacterium
AGATGATGTCCGGGACTGGCGACAATCTCTTTGATTTTATTGCGGATTGTATTCAATTATTTTTCAATGAAAATAATATCGGCATACAACAGGGGTATGATCTTGCCTTTACCTTCTCTTTTCCCGTGGAGCAAAGTTCTATTGCCTCCGGAAAACTCATCGGATGGACAAAAGGGTTTACCGCCGTTGGCGTGGAGGGCGAAGATGTCGTGGCGTTGCTCTCGGAAGCGTTGAAGCGCAAGGAAATAGGATTTATCCATGTGGCGGCATTGGCGAATGATACCGCTGGAACGCTTGTGGCCAAAAGTTATGCTGATCCCTCCTGTGATATGGGCGTGATCCTCGGCACGGGGACAAACGCCTGCTATCCGGAAAAGATCGCCCATATCCTGAAGTGTCCGGGACTTGGCGCTTCCGGAGAGATGATCGTCAATATAGAGTGGGGGGGCTTCAATCAACTCAAGACGAATATTTACGATAATGTCCTGGATCGCGCCTCTCTTAACGCCGGCAAGCAGCTGTTTGAAAAGATGGTCTCGGGGCTGTACTTAGGGGAGATCGCAAGACTGGTAATCGTTGAGATGATGGAGCAGGAACTGCTTTTCAGGGGGACAAGTCTGTCCGCTTTTTCAAAGGGATATGCGCTGACCACGGAGCATCTTTCGATGACGGCCCAAGGCTCTGACTTTTTTGCCGACTTTGGTCTCAGGGATGTTTCAGCAGCGGATAGACAGACCATCCGGGAAATCTGCCGCATCGTTTCCACCAGGTCTGCTAAATTAGCCGGAGCGGCGATTGCCGCTGTCGTCGCCTGGATGGATGCAAAGCTTGAGTCGGATCATACCATCGCGATCGACGGTTCCCTCTTTGAAAAATATCCCGGATTTCAAGATCAAATGACAGACATCCTTCACGATCTGTTCGGGGATCGCAGTGCGAGGATAAAACTCGAGCTTGCCAAGGATGGATCAGGAATGGGATCCGCGATTAGCTGTGGCGGCTTTTACCCGGCGCTGATTGCTTACATGATCTCATCCGGATACGACAGGCTGAACTCACAAAGGCGGAAAAGGGGACGGAATGCAGGACGGCGATGTGGTTGAGATATGCATCTGAAAGCAGTACCGTATGAATTTATTTAATGTTTCACCGGAAAAAGAAACGGCGCTCGAAGCACGCATGGTGCGGTTGGGAGTTTCGGAGGGCGACTTCCGGGAGACCTTTATCCGGTCATCCGGACCCGGCGGGCAGAAGGTGAACAAATCTTCTTCCTGTGTGTATCTTGTCCATATGCCAACGGGACTTTCCGTGAAATGTCAGCAGGAACGATCCCAGGTGATGAACCGTTTCCTCGCAAGACGCCTGCTTTTGGACCGAATAGAACGGATTCAGCGGGGAATGATAAGTGCGGAAGAGCAGCGGATCGAGAAAATCAAACGGCAGAAGCGGCGACGTTCCAGGCGGGCGAAGGAAAAGGTTCTCGAGCTCAAGCACATGCAATCGGAAAAGAAGACCCTGCGCGCCAAAGTGAAGCTACCAGACTAAAGGCGGGGATTGCAGGACCAGATCCCGATCACCCCGGACAGGCGCAGTGATTAAAACGAAAGAAAGTTTAAAGGTCTTTTCATGATTTCAGAAAAAGAAATGAAAATCGCACAAATCATCCAGCGGGATCTGCCCCTTGAAAAAAGGCCCTTCAGAGAACTGGGAAACCTTACGGGGATGTCTGAAAAAGATATCCTTGAGCATATAGGCGACATGATGGACAGAGGCGTCATCCGGAAATTCGGCGCCGTCATCCGTCATCAGAAGGCTGGTTATACGGAAAACGCCATGGTTGTCTGGGCAGTCCCCGAAGATCAGCGTGAGGCCGCAGGAAACATCCTGGCCTCTTTCCCGGAGATCACCCACTGTTACGAGAGAACGCCCCCGTTTGAAGGAAAATACGCGATCTTTACAATGGTGCACTTCCGCGAAGGAGAAGGGGACGGCGTCATACGGAAACTTTCGGAAGCAGCGGGCATCAGGGATTTTAAAGTCCTCACCAGTGAGGAAGAATACAAAAAAAGCTCTATGGAGTATTTTTAAAATGGCTCATTCATCTGAAAAACTTTTCGAGCAGGCGGAAAAAATCATACCGGGAGGCGTCAACAGCCCCGTACGGGCGTTCAAGGCCGTGGATGCAACGCCTCTTTTCATTACCCGGGCCAGCGGTTCAAAAATATTCGACGCCGAAGGCAGGGAATACATCGACTACGTGGCATCGTGGGGACCGATGATCCTGGGGCACGCCCACACTGAAGTCGTTGACGCCATTCAGAGAGCAGCGGAAAAAGGAACCAGTTACGGGGCGCCGACAGAACTGGAAGTTGAAATGGCGCAGTGCATCGTTGACGCCATTCCCTCCATTGATATGGTGAGAATGGTCAGTTCAGGGACGGAAGCGGCCATGAGCTCCATCCGCCTTGCCCGCGGCTTTACCGGAAGAGACCGTATCATCAAATTTGAAGGCTGTTACCACGGTCACGCCGATTCCCTTCTGGTGAAGGCGGGTTCAGGCGTGGCTACATTCGGCATACCGGGAAGTCCCGGCGTCCCGCAGGCGCTGGCGGAATTAACCATTGCTCTACCCTTCAACGACGTCGAAGCCGTCAAATCAGCCGTGGAAATCTACGGCGATAAACTGGCCTGCATCATCGTGGAGCCCGTCGCCGGAAACATGGGCGTCGT
>JAPLJQ010000344.1 GCA_026388495.1 Deltaproteobacteria bacterium
ATATTCCTAAGAATAATAGCTTGGAGGGGATAGAGAGATTATAAGAGTTAATCAGTCACTCATTATTATGCTTTCTATTAATCAGTCCCTGATTATCCAGAACGAGCTGGAGACGGCATCGCAACCGAGCAAAATGCCGGCATGAAAACGATCGGCAGTGTCGTCAGTTCATCTTTTATATTATTATGTTAAGCCAGTTGAACGCGTTCAACTGGTCTTGTGGGCAGACCAAAAACAACGATAAGCCCTGGCACATATGTGCAGGCTGTATCTTGGCAGTTATTTGGATACTGTAATCTGAAGGACACCATACTTAATGATCACAGGGTGAAAGAACAATATTTCTGGCGATAATCCTCAATATTTTTTATTATCCAAGCTCGTTTGTTTACAGGTCGCACCAATAACCGGCAAATTTTATTTTTTCTGCCATCAACTTGCGCAGTACGGGTAGGAATGTGCTACACAAACACAGTTGTCTCAAATCTCGACTTAAATAACAGTTATTTTCCTCAGTGGTAGGCATTACCTTCATCTGAACGACTATTCCATATCTTACCCGCGAAGCAATAGATATTGAATCAATCTTGATAATTGCGCTGAAGCACCCTGGGTGTTTTCCATTTCCCGCTGCTTTATTGACAATATTCGTGCAATTTTATTTAAGTCTTCTTGGATCGCTTCTATAATCTCAATTTCAAGACGCATATTGATGATAAGTTCGTAAAATGTCGTCATTCCCGCGAAGAGACTGTGTCGTAATTCTCTTTTTTGTCATTTCGAGTGAAACGAGAAATCTTAATGGATAATAATATTAACTTCTTAAGATTCCTCACATTCGTTCGGAATGACATTTTTCCCTATTGTGACACAATCTCGAAAGCCGGAATCCAATGGAAAAAACTGGATTCCGTATCAAGTCCTGAATGACAAAGTAGGGATTTTCGGACTTTTTACGAGTTCGTCATTAATGGGCCAATGGGACTCTTTTACAAAGCGGCGGCTTTGGGGAGAAATCGAAGAGCAGTTCTGTGCACAGAACTAACTTAAATATATGATATAAATAACGATCTGACGACACCGCCGATCATTTTCATGCCAGATTTTTGCCCGTTTTCGGCTCCCCGGATTCCCCGTTTTGAGGTCCGTTTCCGTCTTCCGGCGGTGGCTGCGTGACCGCGACCAGGGCAGTCTCAATCGTCTGCTTCACATTTCAAAGGGCGATGATGTAGTTTTGCTTCTCCTCCGAAGACAGGGTCTGAAGATTGGGGAGGGGTACGAAGTAAAGTCGGTTCGACAACAATGACGAACTCGTAAAAAGTCCAAAAATCGGCAATTTGTCATTGCGAACGCAGTGAGGCAAGCTCATAACATCTCGAATATTAAAGAGATTGCCACGGCGCACAGCGCCTCGCAATGACGGGAATCGACTTTTTATGACCCTGTCAACGTTACTTGACGGCGCAGATGCAAATATCGTATGTTGCATATAACGTTATGGCGACGCGTCCCACTTATGAGGAGGCGCAAGGAGTTGATCGTTTGAGCAGGGATTACGATGTCATCGTGGTGGGTGGGGGTCACGCAGGGTGTGAAGCGGCGCTGGCGGCGGCGCGGATGGGCTGTTCAACCATTTTGTTCAACATCAATCTTGATACTGTCGCCCTGATGTCGTGCAATCCCGCCATCGGAGGCCTCGCCAAGGGGCAGCTCGTCAAAGAGGTGGACGCCCTCGGCGGTGAAATGGGAAAGATCGCCGACAAGACAGCCGTCCATTTTCGCCTCCTCAATGCGTCGAAGGGGCCTGCCGTTCAGTCCTCCCGGTTCCAGTGCGACAAGCAGTTCTACAGGCTGTCCATGAAGGCGGTCGTAGAGAAGGAAAAGAACCTCCACCTGAGACAGACGCTGATAGACAGGTTGATTGTTGAGGGGGGAAGAATTGTCGGGGTTGAGGATCATATCGGTGTCTTTTATCGAGGTAAGGCCGTTATCATCACCACGGGGACCTTCTTGAACGGTTTGATCCATGTTGGGACCGTCCATTATCCCGCGGGAAGGGCGGGAGAAATGGCCTCTGTCCGTCTGGCGGAGTCTCTTAAATCCCTGGGTTTTGACATGGGGCGGATGAAAACGGGAACGCCGCCAAGGTTGCGGGCTTCAACCATCGACTTCTCAGGTCTCGAACGTCAGGACAGCGATCCCGATCCGGTTCCGTTTTCCTTTACCACGAAAAGACTCCGCGAAGAGAGGCTGCCGTCCTATTTTACCTATACGACGAAGGAAACCCACCGTCTCATCCGGGAAAACATCGGGCTCTCCCCGCTCTATTCGGGAACCATCAAGGGGGTCAGCGCCCGGTATTGCCCCTCTTTGGAAGACAAGGTGATGCGTTTCTCCGATAAGGACAGGCATCCCGTCGTTCTGGAGTTTGAGGGACTGGAGACGGAAGAAATCTATGCCAAGGGA
>JAPLJQ010000236.1 GCA_026388495.1 Deltaproteobacteria bacterium
CAGATCAAAATCCAATTCAATGTCCGTTTTGATCACGGCAAGGTACCGGCTCATGGTGGCCTGTTCGGCATGTTTCCGGATGGTTTCACGGAGCTTGGCGTTTCTCAGCCTGTCTACATTTTTCAGAATTCCTTCGACGGAACCGAATTCTTCAATCAGCCTCTGCGCGCTCTTGGGACCGATACCAGGAATGCCGGGGATGTTGTCTGACGTATCCCCCATCAGTCCGAGGATCTCCGCCACCTTTTCAGGCCCGACCCCGAAACGCTCCCTGACCGCGTTGATGTCGTAGGTCTTGTCTTTCATCGTGTCGATCATGATAACGTCTTCGGTTACAAGCTGCATCATGTCCTTGTCTCCGGAGACGATGACCGTTTTTAACCCCTCAGCGGCGTACTTTTTTGCCAGAGATCCGATAATGTCGTCGGCCTCAATTCCCTGTTTTTCCAGAACGGGGATGGAAAAGCCGCGGACGACATCCTTGATGCAGGCGATCTGGGGAATGAGCGCTTCCGGCGTGGCCTTTCGCGTTGCCTTGTAGCCGTCGTAAGCCTCATGACGAAACGTGGGACCTTTGACATCGAAAGCGATGGCAATGTATCGGGGCTTCCAGTCGCGCAGGAGCTTTATCAGCATGGTCGTAAATCCGTAGATGGCGTTGGTGGGAAAACCCCTGGAATTGGACAGCTCCCGAATGGCGTAAAAAGCGCGGTATATATAGTTGCTGCCGTCGATTAAAAAAAGGGTGGGTTTCTCGTGTTCTATGTTCATTCCGTTTCATCCTTACGAGGAGGGGGATAGATCGTCATCGGCGAATGGTGTAAACAGCCGTGGCTTCCGTCCATTCGGAGGGGTCTATCTGGTTGAGACGCTTCACAAGGTCGCTGATCATGCCGGTGGATCGGGCATCATAGACCTTGAACAGGCCCTCCTGGAATCCGGAAGGAAGAAGATTTTCCAGTTTGCTCGTGGCAATGACCTTGATCTTTTCCTCCGCCGTATTTTCTTTAAAGTCGGGAAGAAACAGGGCCTTCAGTTTGATTTCATTGCCTGACGGCGGGAATTCGTGGACCTTTTCCGGTGTGATAAGGTTCTCTCGGATCAATGAATTCGGCAGAAGGAGGGTTACAGAGCCGTCTGCGGCGATGGAGAAGATATAGACGTAGCAATTTCTGTTTGCCTGATAAAATACCCGGACCTCCTCTCCCTCTTTCAGGTCCGATTTCGACAGGGATAGTTTAATCTCCAGACCATCCCCTCTTTCGGGATAAAGGAGTTCAACGAGGGCCCTGACTTTTACCTTCCAGAGATTTCCTTCCCCCCTGTCCCAGCCTTCATGAAGGACGTTGAGTTTTGTGATTTTTCCCCGGACGGATGCGTAAACCAGATCCTCGGCGAGCTGATAGTTGGAAACGAGCGTGTGGGACTTGATGAACATGCCGACAGCTTTTTCGACGGCCTTCGCTCCCGCGTCGCGCTTTGCCCGTTCCTTCATTTCTTTCGGCGTTTCCATATCTCCCAGATAGGCCTCGCCGGTTGCCTCCACCCAGACGGGTTTCTCTGCGGCGAAAACGGGGACGGCAAAAAGACAGGTTACAACAAACAGGATCAACATACGGACCGGATTCGCCGTCATACCAGGTTTAAACGGGGAATTTACTTTTATTGTTAACAATTTCATGCTGATCAGCCTTTTATATGAAAACCCCCCCAACCCCCCTTTGCTAAAGGGGGGCAGGGGAGGATTTTCATGTTTCGTTGTGCCCACGCCTGGGCATGGGGTTTCGTAAAGTCTGTGTCATATCGACCGAAGGGAGATATCTTTTACCGTCTCATATCCATTAAGATTTCTCACTTCGTTCGAAATGACA
>JAPLJQ010000053.1 GCA_026388495.1 Deltaproteobacteria bacterium
AGATCGTTCTGGAGGGGGATATTCTTATTGACAGTCATCAACTGGCTGTATTTCTTCGGGATTGCCGGGAAATGATCATCATGGGGGCAACCGCCGGCACTGACATTGTCAATGCCATTCAGGAAGACACCTCCGGCGGCGACATTACCCGCGGGGTCGTATTTGATGCAACCGCCAGCGAAATGGCCGATGCCGCCCTGGACTGGATCATGGATTACTTCAATCGGTCTCTACGGCGGGAAAATAAGAAATTATTGCAAAAAAGATTCTCCGCAGGTTACGGAGATTTGTTACTGGAAAATCAAGCAACCCTCTACAAACTGCTTCAGCTTGACCGGCTCGGCGTCCGGATCACGGAAAGCTGCATACTCATCCCTGAAAAATCCGTCACCGCCATCACCGGCATTGAGTTGCTGTCCATCGGGTAACTCCGGCTCATATACCTAAAGCAACCCGGCCACAAGGTCCCCTGTCTCGCTTGTTGAATAGCCCATCCGGCCGGCGGTGAGGCTTTTAAGTTTTTCCCTGACGACCGTCATGACGGCCTTTTCTACAGCCGCCGCCGCGGAATCTTCTCCCAATGTCTCAAGCATCATCTGACCGGCCATAATGGCGGCCAGGGGGTTGACGATGTTCATACCCGTATATTTGGGCGCTGAACCTCCTATGGGTTCGAACATGGAAACGCCCTGGGGATTGATGTTAGCGCCTGCGGCGATGCCCATGCCCCCCTGGATCATCGCTCCGAGGTCGGTGATGATGTCGCCGAACATGTTATCCGTCACAATGACATCGAACCACTCGGGATTCTTCACCATCCACATGCAAACTGCATCCACATGGGCGTAGTCCGTTTTTATATCGGGATATTCTTTGCCTACTTCATAAAATGTCCTTTCCCACAGGTCGAATGCATAGGTCAGCACGTTCGTCTTGCCGCAAAGCGTCAATTTCTTTTCTTTATTTCGCTTGCGGCAGTATTCAAAAGCGAATCTCACGCATCGCTCCACCCCCTTGCGGGTGTTTATGGATTCCTGGATTGCCACCTCGTCAGGGGTGCCCTTCTTCAAGACGCCGCCCGCACCGGTGTACAGGCCTTCGCTGTTTTCCCGCACAACGACAAAATCTATGTCTTCCGGGTTCTTGCCTTTCAAGGGGGTATCCACGCCGGGATAAAGCTTTACAGGCCTCAGATTGATGTACTGGTCCAGGCTGAACCGAAGCGTAAGGAGAATGCCTTTTTCCAGGATGCCCGGCCTGATATCAGGATGGCCGATGGCGCCAAGATAGATTGCATCATATGTCTTCAGTTCTTCAAGGGTTTCATCGCTCATGATCTCGCCGGTACGCTTATATCGCTCGCCACCCAGGTCGTAAGTGTGCAGATCCAGTTCGAAGCCAAATTTTGCCGATGCAGCCTTGAGGACTTTCAACCCTTCCGCAATAACCTCGGGCCCTGTTCCGTCTCCCGGAACAACAGCTATTCTGTACGATTTTCCCATGATTTTATCCTCCTGCGCATGCTTGTTGAGGCTTTGTTTCAAGCCCCTCATGGTGTATCTGTTTGATTAAGTGTCAGAATTGACAGGGCGGTCTCTTTTAACAGGAGACATAGGGGCACATAACCCCATTGCCGACACATGTCAATAATAATGTTACCGGCGCACCCATCATACAATGACAATCCCAACGGATGACAATGCCTGCCAAAAACGCCCTGTGAATGGTCCCCGTTTTATTCTTGACAAATAAGAAAGCTCTTGATTATACTGCGCCACTAATAAATGAACAAAAAGATGGATGTGAGGAAGAGGGGTAAAAAGCCCCCGCTGCCCCGCAGCCGTGACGGGAACGAAAACCTGAAGAACCACTGTCATGAACGAACCATGATGGGAAGGCAGGTGAGTAGGGCGCCCTAAGCCGGAAGACCGGTCCATCTTGATTTCCCCGAGGGAGGAAGACCATGTTTACATTTTTCATCTTATCCTTCTTGATCTTGCCGTTTTTCTCCTTATTTTTCCTGATGAAAAAAGAGAATGGCCTTCTCGCATCCTCCATGAAAATAATGGGCGCTGTCCCTATTTTTTATTATGAATAAAAATCGCAAGATATTCCGTCTTTTGAAAAAGAAGATCCTGATTCTTGACGGCGCCACCGGCACGGAATTACAGAAACGGGGAATGCCGGCCGGCGCGTGTCCGGAGGTATGGTGCCTGGAAAATCCCGGAGCGATTCGGGATATCCATGCCATTTACCGGAAAGCCGGTTCGGATATCGTTTTTACCTGTACCTTCGGGGCGAACCGCCTGAAGCTTCAGCAATACGGTGTTGAGGACGTAAGAGCGGTCAACAGGCAATTGGCGTTCCTTGCCAGGGGCGCTGTCGGCGAGAAAGCTCTCGTTGCCGGTGATATCGGCCCGACGGGGCACTTTGTGGAACCATTCGGAGATCTGAAATTCGAAGAAGCCGTCGATATTTTCAAAGAACAGGTCATGGGGCTTCTGGACGGGGGCGTTGACCTGTTTGTCATTGAAACCATGATGGACATTCAGGAGGCGAGAGCCGCTCTTCTCGCCGTGAAGGAACTGACGGATCGATTTACCATGGTCACCATGACATACGAAAATAACGGCCGTACCCTGAACGGGACGGACCCCGTGACGGCCCTTATTACATTGCAGAGCCTCGGCGCCGGCGCCGTCGGCTGCAATTGTTCGACGGGACCGGACACAATGGTTACATTAATAGAAGCCATGAAGCCTTATGCCACCGTCCCACTGGTCGCAAAACCCAATGCGGGTATGCCCAGATTATCGGGAAACAAAACCGAATTTGATATGGACCCCATGACGTTTGCCTCTTTCGGGACGGTGTTTGCGGCGGCAGGGGTCAATCTGATGGGAGGGTGTTGCGGTACGACACCGGAACACATCCAGGCTTTGAAGAATACCCTTTTCGATACGATGGCCGTTCCTCCCTTGCGAAAAACCATTGGCGCTCTCAGTTCCGCAAGAAAGGTGAAGATATTCGAGCCCCATAAACCCCTGAGTATCGTCGGTGAACGGATCAACCCGACAGGCAAAAAAACCCTGCAACAAGAACTCTCAGCGGGGAAGATGAGCCTCGTCCGGCAATTGGCGAAAGAGCAGGAGAAGCAGGGAGCGGATCTTCTTGACGTGAATGTCGGGGTTCCCGGCATCAATGAAACAGAT
>JAPLJQ010000379.1 GCA_026388495.1 Deltaproteobacteria bacterium
ACCTTGCAAGGTCATTACAACCATCATAAAGCGGCATTAATATTACGTATATCCCCTTATGCTATGCTTTTTACGGTCTCCATCAGTCCCGGCGGTTCAGCCATATCTGGGCCTGCGTTCGGAACGCCCGCTTTCATATTAGCCTTCTGCTGCTTGGCCATTATGCGCTTTGAAACCTTCTCCATTTGTTTCTGCTGTCTTGCTTTTTCTTTCGCCCGTTTGCCAAAGTTGTACATGGACTTTCCCATTTTTAAGCTCCTATTTTTATCTTTTTTAAAACGTAAAGAATATGCTGAAAATGGAGAGGTGCTCCAAAATAGAATCTCTTAATGGAGCGCCTCCTTCTTTACCAAAAGTCGAATTGCCAATATGACAGAAATAAAAAAGCCACCAAGACTCTAAAGAGCATGATGGCCGCCTTTGCACTTCAAATTGTCATAACCCAACTTTAACTGTACCATACCGATTAAAGACCATTGTAAGGCACAGGATATGCGGAAACAATACTTTACTCTTTATGCATAGTCAAGGCATATTTCATTATATTTCAATAATTTATTCACACTCCGATCAAGCGGTCATCTGGTCGGAAATGATACGTAACCAATATAGTGCCTTCGCATGTAAAAAAATTTGTCGACACAGGCATACGGTCATTGCCACTTTGTATCAGCACTATTTCCTGTTTTTGTCTGATTGTAGATTTCAGTCAATAAGGCCGTTTGAAAGGCCGGATCTCTATCAAAATTGCCGGATGCCTTGTTACACAGTGACGGACTCGCAAAAAGTCGTCATTCCCGCGTAGAGACTGTGTCGTAATAGGGGAAAATGTCATTCCGAACGAATGTTAGGAATCTTAAGGTCTTAATATTATTAGCCATTAAGATTTCTCGTTTCACTCGAAATGACAAAAAAGAGAATTACGACACAGTCTCGTAGGCGGGAATCCATAATTGGACTGGGTGCCGGATCAAGGCCGGCATGACATTTGATATGTTTAATTGCCGGAGTAATAATCGCTATTTCCCGAATGAAAAGCAAATTCGTCTCAACGATAATAATCCCGAAGAGATTTTTAAGTTTCTTGACGAAAAAGATGGCGGCGGTAGAATGCCATCTCGGCTATAGACGCCTGAAGGTCATAGTAGGCGTCATGGCGGCGGCTCGAAACAGGCAAAACCGCCTCCGTAAAGTACCGGCGTATGATGTCCTGATTTTCCTTTTCAAACTCCTCACCGGGGCGGCGGCGCTTCCATTCAAGCTTGAAAGCCGTGACATCCAGATGGCGGTAATGGAGGCGGCTCTGGAAACGGGGCAGGAAGCGGCGAACAAGCCACCAGTCTTCATGGATGCTGTTGCCCGCGAGTACCGGTCGTTGATCTTCCCGCTCTGTGGGTAAACCTGCGGCGGCGTCCACATAGGCGGAAAGACGCGTATCCGCTTCGTCGATGTTCACCGCCCCGGGTGAGCGGCACGCCTTAAGCAGGTCCGGCAGATTCTCCTCAACCCACGGGCTCGGCTTTTTGTCATCGGGCAGTCGAATCGTCAACCGAACGTCGTCCTCCTGAGGCAACACGCGCCTCAATGAGGTGTCCGTGATCAGGGCGGCAACCTGAAGCAGCCATGATGTTTCCAGCTCAAGGTTGGTGTACTCCGTATCGAACCAGATATAAAATTTATATGCATTGTCCGACGGTTTCGTCATCTTTAACGAACCTTTTACTGTTTGTCCGGATAACGCTGCTGGATGAAGTGAATGAATTCAAGACAGGAGAAGAAGACCGCGATCAGCTCCGGATCGAACTGGCTTCCCGCCCCCTCCTCAAGGATTTCAAGAACCTTTGTTTCGTCCCAGGCTTCCTTATAAGTCCGGGCAGACATGAGGGCGTCGTACACATCGGCAATGGCAACGATCCGTCCGAAGAGGGGGGTCTCGTCGCAGGACTTTCCCCGCGCCTGTCCGCCGGGGTTCGTATATCCCGCCATGGGCAAGGCCGTCCGGACATCCACATGTCCGGGATATCCTTTTCCGTCCCAGCGCTCATGGTGGCTCAGAGAAACATCCGCGGCGGCTTTATCAAATGCCGAGAGCCCGTCCAGAAACAGCCGGGACCCCAGGATCGTATGCTGCTTCATGATGACGTATTCCTCTTCCGTAAATTTTGCGGGCTTTTTCAAAATGACATCCGATATGGCGACCTTACCCACATCGTGAAGCATGGCGGCCATTCTTAAAACGTCCCGGTTTTCCGTGATTTCCTTTACATCAACGTTTCTGTTCTTTGCCCATCGTTCATAGATCTCGATGGCATAACTGGCCACTCGATTGACATGGGCCCCCGTTTCCTTGGGATCCCTCATCTCCGCCATCCTGACTGTCCGGAGGATGAGATCCCGGGTCAGTTGGGCGCGCTCAAGGGCGATCGCCGCCGTATTGGCAAAATGGATGAGCATCCGCTCCTCTTCCGGTAAAAATGAGATCACTTTGCCGTGTTCATCCTGAGCGTTGATGATCTGAAGGACGCCGATCACATCACCCTGGGCGGTATTGAGAGGAACGGTAAGAACGGACTGCGTTGAATAACCGACCCGTTCATCGAAGCTCTGGTTGAAGTGGTATGGGACGGTCGCCGGCAACCTTTTGACGTCGGGAATGTTGAGAATATGGCTCGTTTTTGCAACGAAGCCCGCAATGCTGTTTTCATCGATGGGGATGGTGAAGTTTGCGTAGGCGAGTTTTTCATTCGGCGGCAGCCTCTGCTGGAGGGTATCGTTCTGCGTGTAAGAAAAGATGAGCGTTTCGCGGTCTTTGAGGTATATGGATCCTGCGTCCGCATTCACAAAACGCCTGGCCTCCGTCAGGATATGTTCCATCAGGATATCGAGATCCTTGGAGTGGCCGAGTTCTATACTCAGGCGGAGCAACGTATCCAGTTTTTCACTTTCTGTCAGCATGCGAGGTATTCTCCATTTTTCGCGGTGGTCCGGGCGTCCCCGGCCCTCTCGCGTGAGAGGTTATCATTAAGGAAAGGCGCCTTCCCGGTCGCCGTTTATTAAAGCATAGACCCTTGGGGACGTAAAGCTTTTTTGATGATGAAAATGATCCTGTCTCAGGTTCCTGATGGGGAATCTTATTATAAGCCTTATCCGCCTGTGCAAGACTGAAACCGAACCGTGTCATTGAATATGGGTTGAAAGATGCAACAAAAAAATGGAAATTTACCCGATTATGTTAAATGCACAATTTCCTGTACTACACAAACCGCTGACCGCGACGGAAACGTGATGCATGGTCTGGCGTCTCTTTGCCACGAAGCTGGAATCGGCGGGGACAATGGAAGGCGTTGCCCTGAACATGCGCGCACCGTTTTTCTACCCAACCTCGACTCAAATCAAATACCTCCGCCAGCAGACAGGTCATGTGAGTTTTGAAGACGTATGCTCCGGGATGGGGTTCCAGAACCTCTGTCGCTTTTTGAAAGAAACGGGGCAATCCGAAGTTCCCTCCTGGTTCGAGGAACAATTAGACAACTGCCTGGATCCCACTATCTTGATTATCGAAGCTGCTGTCAACGCCGATCGTTCCTGGCTAAGGTTCCCATGGCATCCCTCATGGCCATAATTCCTGTTCATGCTATTCTTAATCGCCAAGCCGCCCTCTTTGGCGCCGCCGTACATGGCTAAAAGAGGTGAAAATTTTTCATTTCCTGAAACATATCCATTGACAGAGAATGGCAATCTCATTAGAGTAAAACAATGTAGAAAAATGAGACTTTACAAAAATCGAAACGTTTCCTTTATGATTTATCGGGCCGCCTTATATACCATATTGTTGATATGCTTATGCTCCTGCTCTTCGAAGCCGGCAACGCAGACATCCTCACAGGCGTCGCCGTCGAGTCAGACCCCGATGGCGTCAACGGCGCCCGGACCCAGTCCGGTTACCGAAGGCGCTGTTCCAAATCGTGTTTTCGGGCCAAAGGACATCCAGATCCACTATACGGCGGCGGCTAATTTAAACTACTATGAAAACAAGTCCCACACTATTTTACTTGTCATCTATCAGTTAAGCGGCCTCAACGCCTTTAATCAGCAGATAAAGACGGCGGACGGTTTGAGCAAGCTTCTACAGGCGGAAAGATTCGATAACACCGTGACCGGTGTTGACCAAGCCTTTATTGAACCGGGAGAAGAAAAGACCCTTACCCTCGACCGTTATGAAAATACCCAGACCATAGCCGTGGTCGCGGGATATTACGACCTGCAACCCGGACAGGTCAACCGGACCTTTGATATTCCCGCAACCACCGACAAGCGCGTCATTTATGGTTTCCGGTCCACCGTGTCCTGGATTGAGCCAATCTCCATCAATCTATTTTTGGGACCCAACTCTATTCACGAGGTTATGGTAAAATGACAGACCCGATAAGGCCGATTTTTTGGTATCAGGGGCTTTTCCTCCAGCCCCAGCATTTCCAGTGGCAAGATCTCCACGATCAGTACCGCCTCTATCCGCTTCAGAATTATCTGCATCCTTATTTCTGGG
>JAPLJQ010000584.1 GCA_026388495.1 Deltaproteobacteria bacterium
CCCCCTGATGTTGACGTGGTCTATCTTTTCCGTTTTTATGAAGTCCTTGACTGCGTTATATGTGTCGCTGCAAATGAGGATCTGGTCTGCCAGGGCAATCTGTTCCAGCCTTGCCGCTAACTTGACGGGATGACCCAGAGCGGTGTATTCTTTTCTGATGGTAGATCCGAAAATACCCACCATGGATTCTCCCGTGCTGATTCCAAAACCGACGGGGATCTGTATATTCTTTATACTCATGTTTTTATTTATTTCGGCAACTTTCGCTCTCATCTCGATGGCGCATTCGACAGCCCTGAGTGCATCATCTTCACGGGTGATGGGCGCCCCGAAAATCCCCATGATGCTGTCGCCGATGTGTTTGTCAAGCGTACCGCCATGTTTGAAAATTATATTATCGAGGGGATAAAAATAATTGAGATTGAGAAGATCAGATAACTCATGGGGTGTGAGATCTTCTGTGATCTTGGTAAAACCGCGAATATCGGAAAAAAGGATAGATACTTTCTGGCTTCTTGGCGCCAGATTCTTGCTGAATTTCTGCAATTCTTCCAGAACCTGGGTTGGCACGAATTGCTTGAGACGCTTTTTTACATGAAATTCCTTGATCTTCAGCCTGATTTCGTTGTTGTCGAAGGGTTTGGTCAAGAAGCCGTCGATGCCGGAATTGACGCTATCAATAGCGCGGTCAAGAGTGGCATAACCGGTCAGGATAATACGGATAATTTCAGGATTGAGCTTGCCAATCTCCGTTAATGTCTCCAGGCCATCCATTCCCGGCATTTTGAAATCCGATATGACGGATTCTATTTCATTAATCTGCATTCGAACGATTTCGATAGCTTCTGTGCCATTTTCTGCAAGAAGAATTTCGTAACCGTCCCTTTGAAGAACCTTTTTCAAGGACATCCGGACGCCTTCTTCGTCATCCACGATCAAAATCTTTATCATACTTCCCTCGCTTTACATGGAAGGTCTATCGTAAACGTTGTACCTCTGCCCTGTTTGCTGCTCACGGATATCAGCCCTTCGTGTTTCTTGATGATTTCATGGGCGATATATAGCCCCAGGCCGGTACCCTGGCCCACTTCTTTGGTGGTGTAGAAGGGCTTGAAAATATCACTGAGAAGCTCGTTCGGAATTCCGACGCCTGTATCTCGAAATTCAATCTCAACGCCGTTGGTTTCTTTTATATATCTTGTCTTCAGGGTGATTGTTCCGTTTCCATCGGGGAAGGCCTGGATCGCGTTTTTAATGATATTGATGAAAACCTGACCTAAATTTGCAAAGTTGCCGTTCACCATGGGCAGGCCATCCTCGAAATCTTTTACGATGTTGATATGTGTGTTTTTATATTGGTTCTCCAGGACTCTCAGGGCGTCATTGATGGTCGCATTGATGTCTACATCTTCAACGTATGTCTGAGTCTGGCGTGAGAGTCCCAAAACGCTTTTTACAATATTTTCGGCCCGTTTCAGCTCTTTCAGTGAAAATTCGAGATCCTTCAGAATTTCATTATCGATAGCCCTTTTTTTTTTTTTTTTTTTGAGGAGTTCTATGTCTGTCTGAATGAGGCTTGAGGTGCTTGCCAGCGGGTTGTTCAGTTCGTGGGCGATGCCCGCGACAAGCTGGCCGATGGCCGCAAGGCTCTCCGTCTGAATCAATTGCTGCTGAGTCCTGTCTTTCTCTTCAAGAGCCGCTTTTCGGGAGTTAATCAGCGATTGAGTAAAAAATCCATAAACAATGACAAAAACGACAATCATGGAGCGCGTCAGGATTTGATCCGATGCCATGGAATCGAGTATCCAGTAAATCAGCACCGCAACGATTGCGATTAATACCAATCCGTTTTTTTCTATTTGACTCCGGGTAGTTGTTTTATCTGTCATAATGGTTATTCAGATGTGATTTTAGCCCGTTGAGGCTTCTTTTTATTTGTAGTGTGATTATCAAAAAATTCAAGGGCTCAATGTCGCTATTAGTATTTGAAAAATAAAAGGTTGTCAATAAATATCACCTTGAAAAATGAGACCTTTTGAATAACGCCGGAAAATTGTCTCGCTTGTTATTCCGGGCTTGGAGACTGTGTCGTAATTCTCTTTTTGTCATTTCGAGCAACGCGAGAAATCTAAATAGTAAATAATATTCAAGCATTAAGATTCCTCACATTCGTTCGGAATGACATTTCTTCCTGTTGTGACACAGTCTCTTGACGCGGAATCCAGTATTTTCAGCCATTCTCTGGATTTCGGGTCAAGCCCGGAATGACAGAGATGGGGCATTTTTCAAAGCTCTCTATTTGTCATTCCTGTGAAGACAGGAGTCAAGTTAATGTCGTTTCCTGCCGGAGTATTCCAGAATCGAGACGACGATGGTTATCAGGAATGCCTGAAACACTAAAAGTATACCGTCGATCGGGCGGGCATATCTGAGAGCAATGGCGCTGATACCGAGGGTCGCGCACAGAAAATAGATGAATAACACAGCTTTCCGCCTGTCGCCAAGCAACGAGTAGAATCTGTGATGGATGTGATCTTTCCCGACGTAATCGATCCAGTCTCTGAAACTCTTTACCTTGCCGGTGATGATTCGCTCCACGGTGATGTACGTCATGTCGAAAATCAAGATCCAGAAGATCAGAACCGGCGCGGAGAAGGAGACGATGGGATTGTTATCGGCCCATTCTCCCTTGACGGCCAGGGCAGCCAATGTAAATCCCAGGAAAATGCTTCCCGTATCGCCGAGAAAAATGGAAGCAGGCTTTGTGGGCCTGAAATTGAACGGAAGAAAACCGAGACAGCTTCCCGCCATGGCGGCTGCGATCCATCCCATGTATGGCTGGTTTGTCTGATAGGCCACGATGCCCAGAAAAACGGCGATGATGGCGCTGATTCCTGCGGCCAGTCCGTCCATGCCGTCGATGAAATTCATGGCGTTCGTGATTCCCACAATCCACAGAATGGTGAAAATGACGTTAAGAATATATCCCCACGTGGTTCTGGTAGGAAACAGCTCGAGTATGATTCCGAAATAAATCAGGCCGAATACGACAAGAATCTGGATGGCAAGTTTCAACCTGGCGGAAAGTCCTTTCCAGTCGTCCACCAGGCTCACAACGGCCACAATAACGGCTCCGGTAAGCAGGATTACCGACTCTTCGTCAAGGATCATATTCGAGATTAGGGCAGATAGAAAGGCGATGATAATGGCTGCGCCGCCTAAGAGGGGCGTGCTCTTTTCATGGATTTTCCTGCCTCCCGGCGCATCCACAATATTCAATTTCAGGGCAATGGTTCTCATGACAGGTGTAAGAATTGCAGTCAGGGTGAGAGAAAAAACAAAGATATACAACCACCTTCCGATATGCTCAAAAAAACACTCACGGGTGAAAGGCAGGAGGAGAAATAAGAAGACGGCAATGGCAAGAAGCCAGAGGATTCTAAAGGGAGATACTTTTTTTTTGTCAGAATCAAACATGTTTAGACCTTGCCAATTTCACCGCTTCAATAATTTTAGAGATTTCGTTATCCGTCAGGGAAGGGTAGATCGGTATGGAGACGGCCCTTTTCCACAACCAGTCTGTGGTGTCGTAACCCGATAATGAAAGATACCTGTGTAATGGCTTGAAAACAGGTCTCCTGCAGGCCACTCCCTCTTTTGTCATCTTATCAATGAATTGATCCGCGTGGTCAAGAAGAAGCACATATCGGTAATAAATATGATCCCTGTCTGACGGGACGACGGGCGGCTCAAAACCACAGTTTTGACACTCATGATGGTATATATCGGCAATGTTTTTCCTTTTTTCAATAAAGAAAGACAGTTTATTTAACTGACTGATCCCCAGAGCCGCCTGAATATCGGTCATCTTGTAATTGTATCTGACATTGTAATGTTCTTTCTCGTCGTAATCACGGAAATCCCTGATAATCTCCGTTAAAGATTCGTTGTTGGAGAAAACCATCCCGCCTTCTCCGGTAGCGATCATCTTTGTTGCGTAAAAAGAAAATATCGAGAGGTCTCCGAAACTTCCCGTATACGCTCCCTTATACCGGCTACCCAATGATTGGGCGCAATCTTCGATAACGGGAATGCCGAAAGATTTGATATCGTCCACGTCCGCCGGCAGGCCGAACATATGGGGAACGATAACGGCCTTCGTTTTTGGGGTGATCCGTCGTTTCAGATCATGCACGTCGATATTAAATGTGTGGCGGTCAACGTCGGTGATTACGGGTTCTGCACCGGTGTATCGGATAGCGTTGAGAGGAGCGGAACAGACGAAAGACGGCAGAATCACCTCATCACCCTTTTGAATGCCAAGGCTGAGAAGTGCGAGATGAAGCGCCGCCGTGCCGGAACTGACGGCCACGCCACCGCTGACGCCAATCAAGGCAGATAGCGTATCTTCAAGCCCGCATACCTGCTCACCCTGAACGAGATTTCCTGATCTCAGGACATGAAGGACGTTTTCATAATCAGTCTGATCGAGTGTGGGTCTGGAATGGGGAATCATATTTTATCCATAGTCCGTCATTCCCGCGAAAGCGGGAATCCATTCTTTATTTTCGTAGTCATGGCTGTGATGATGTTCTAAATGTTTATAAATAACCGCAGCGGGATAAACCCCTCGGCGAACTGAACACGGCCCTGAATGCCCCTGAAGACAGCGGTTGATCTGACAATATCGACGATCGTCAAACCTTCAATATTCGTCTTCATAACCTGGGATTGGTGGGCCAGCAGCATGGAAATTTTATCGTCCACGGTTTCCTTGATATCCACAAAGACGGTGGGAGAAAAGTCATGATTGGTGGGCCCTTCGTAAAAAAGGACATTTCGTATATATCGTGAAGCGGTCACCGTTGCCTTGGACAATGCCCTGTGATCCTGATGCGTGTCCTCTCCGAAATTAACGAAGGTGAAGTCGGGTTTTATTTTTTTTAGAACCTCTTCGATGTCATAAATTATCTGGTTCATATTGGGAGAAAGTTCGGTATCCTTATATTTGCCCCAGATGACCTCCCTTGGTTTAAGGATTTCCGCAGACCGGAGTTGTTCTTCTTTTCTTACGGAAGCCTCTCCGCCCTTGTGACCTTCTGTCATGATGAGGATATAGATTTCATGGCCCTGTTTTACGTACTTTAACAGCGTGCCGGCACAGCCGACCTCTATATCGTCCGGATGTGCGCCGATGGCTAAAATCTTCATGAATTCCCCCTTAAAATGAAGGTTTCGTAAAAAGTCAAAAATCATGTCACTCCCGCGGAGGCGGGAGTCCAGTGTTTTTAAGGCATTTCTGGATTCCCGTTTACACGTGAATGACGTGGAACAGAAGATCTCAGAATATTAAGACTCATGTTTCCATGGTTGAAAATAAGGTCGATGACCGACATGAAAGTTTCAAAGCCTCCAAAGAGTTGATGATAGACCGGATGGGTGTATTCCTGGAACACCACCCTGATTCCATTATTATCATATTTTTCCAGATTCATGTAGTCTTTCCCGCCACTTCCTGCAAGGTAGGTGTCTGCTTTGAAATGTTTTGTGATGGAGATCAGCCTTTCATCGGGATCGTCGGGAAATTGTCCGAGTTCAGAGGCCACATACACAGGCGTCTCGATGCCGAGAAGTGCGGCCAGTTTCCTCACGACATGAATATTCAGCTGCGAGATGGTTTCCCATTGTGTGGCGAAAATGTCCTCAAAGAAACCGGACAGAGTTGTCCAACAGGAGGATTTCTTGTAATTTGATACGATTGCCTGTCGCTGTCTATGCTGCCAGCGTTCTTTGTTGTTGATTTCCACCTCGTTGATCAACTGCGGAAATTTGTACAGGACCGGAACCGTCAGCCATTGCCAGCCATTGGCTGTTTTAATCTTGTTTCGGTTCTGCCACTCGTTCTTTTTGAATTGTACGTTGTCAAGAAACACGAAGACGTCCGCTTTATCGATCTTGTCGAAATAGCCGAGCCATGGCAGATACTGGGGCTGATGTACGGAAACTATCACGATCCGGAATCCATGTCCTTTAAAATTCTGGATCCCCGCCTTCGAGACTGTGTCATAATTCTCTTTTTTGTCATTTCGAGAAGTTCCTGTCATTTCGACCGAAGGGAGAAATCTTAATGATTAATAGAATTGACGGTTTAAGATTCCTCACATTCGTTCGGAATGACATTTTCCCCTATTGTGACACAGTCTCTGCGTGGGGATGACAGGTAGGGGGGTGTCATTTAAAACTTACGAAAATCGGGTTGGAAACAATGGTACCCGCTCCTTTTACGTCGATACGGTAGTAAATCTTATCTCCCGGTTTATAATACGGGTCAACATAATCGATCTGCAGAGGCAGCTTTTCCTCGAAAGCGTAGATCATTTCGCCGGAACGGATCAGACGAACTTTGACGGGATTCTTGACGGCGCCGCTTGTTGAAAGAGCGATCCTGATCTTCGGGAAACCTTTCAGGACGACCTCGTCGCCCGAAATTCCTTTCGTCTTGTCGTCAGCAGATGAAACAGAAAAATCGTCGAGCTGCAGCCTCTGAGGAACGTTCACCTGGCAGGCATACATCCTGCCGTTTTTCATGGCATCTATCACCGCATTTTTCGTCTTTTCCCGTACAAAAAAAACGGTCTGGTAGTTCCCCAGCTTTTCGTTTCCTTCGCCTTCCTTGTGAAAATCTGCCGTCGCGATACCCCAGTGGGGACGATCCCTGTAGCCCATGCAATATTCTTTGAGTGTTGTATCCCAGATATTCCCCGGTTCTGTCAACGTGATATTTTCTCCGTAAATGGCGGAAAATCCTGTATAGGCTTTTGATTCCTGGATGGCCGCGGGGTAGGGAAGGGTGCTGACACGGATCGGTCCCAGTTTCCTGTCGCCGGATTTGGTTTCAGGATAGTTCCAGAACGTCATGCCGCCCTTTGAATTGACATAATCAATTACCAGTTGATAAGGCGCCATCCCCTGGTTACCGTGATACGGATCGAAGGGTGAGCTTCTGAATGCGTTGCTGTTCAGGATAAAAGCGATGGACAGTATCACAAAAACAATGCCGGATATTCGCATGATGCCCCGCCACCGGATCATGACTATACCCGC
>JAPLJQ010000113.1 GCA_026388495.1 Deltaproteobacteria bacterium
ACATTCTGACCTGCCTCGGTAAAGACTCTTCCGATCTATTTCCTTCATTGTTTTTCACCATGAAGGGCGGATAATGGGTGTGAAGAAAAATGGATGTTTTGCGTTTTTGTTTTTTTGAAAGAGCCGTGATAAAAAGTTAGGTGTGAGGAAGGTATCTTCTAAATTAATTCTTAGAAAGGAGCACTTTTTTATGGATGTTAGCAGAAGAGGTTTCTTGAAGATCTCTGGTGCAATCCTGGCGACAAGTGGAATCGGTATCAGTTTAAAGCCCGTATCCGCCTATGCACAGCCCCTGAAGATCAAATATGCTAAAGAGACCACGACCGTTTGCCCCTATTGCTCTGTCGGATGCAGCATCATTGTATCCAGCCGGGACGGCAAGGTCGTCAATACGGAAGGGGATCCTGACAGCCCCATTAACAAAGGGTCTCTGTGCAGCAAGGGCGGCTCTATCTACCAGATGTCCGTCAACAAAAACCGCCTGGACAAGCCCCTTTACCGGGAACCGTACGGCACGGAATGGAAAGAAGTGACGTGGGAATGGGCGATTGAAAAGATTGCGGAAAATGTCAAGAAGAGCCGTGATAAGAGTTTTAAATTCAAAAACGATAAAGGTGAAACGGTAAACCGCACGGAGGGCATCGCTTCCGTAGGCAGTGCTGCCATGGATCTCGAAGAGTGTTTCACCTATCAAAAATTCCTGAGGGGGTTGGGCCTGGTCTACATCGAACATCAGGCCCGTATATGACACAGCCCAACTGTACCGGCTCTGGCAGAGTCGTTCGGACGCGGCGCAATGACGAATCACTGGATCGACTTCCGCAATGCGGATGTTATCCTGATCATGGGAAGCAACCCCGCTTCCAATCATCCCGTTTCCTGGAAATGGATACAGGATGCCGTAGACAAGAGGGGAGCGAAGGTGATCTGCGTGGACCCGAGGTTCACCCAGTCTGCTTCGAAGGCACACGTATATGCCCCCCTGCGATCAGGGACGGATATCGCCATACTCGGCGGTATGATCAAGTATATCATCGATAACAAACTATATTTTGATGAGTATGTAAAACCCTACACCAATGCCTCGTTTCTGGTGAATCCCGCCTTGAAGCTCCCCGGAGACAACAACGGCGTATTCTCCGGACTTGAAGGCGGCAAGTACAACAAGGACACCTGGTCCTATCAGACGGGCGGCGACGGAGTCATCAAGAAGGACCCAAGCCTTCAGGACCCCAACTGTGTGTTCCAGCTCTTGAAGAAACACTATTCCCGTTACACGCTTGATCTCGTGTCCAGGATAAGCGGGACACCCAAAGATAAGCTGGAAGAAGTATATAAAATGTATGGGAGTACCGGCAAACCCGACAGGGCGGGCGTCGAGCTTTACGCCATGGGCTGGACCCAGCATACCGTAGGCGTTCAGAACATTCGGACGATGTGCATAATTCAGCTCCTCCTCGGCAACATGGGCATCGCGGGCGGCGGCATCGCGGCCATGCGTGGCGAGTCCAACGTCCAGGGCTCCACGGATCACGGCCTTCTGTTCCATATCTGGCCGGGCTATCTCGGAACCCCGACAGGTTCTCTTAAGACCCTTAAAGAGTACGACGAGAAGCGAACGCCAAAGACAAAGGAAAAGAACAGTCTCAACTGGTGGAAGAACTTCCCGAAATATTCGGCGAGTTTTCTGCGATCCATGTACGGGAAGAACGCCACCCTTGAAGAGTCCTATGCCATGATGCCCAAGCTCGACGATGGGATGAATGGTTCCTGGCTGGTGCTTTTCGATCAGATGTATAAAAACAAATTTACCGGTTTCTTCGCCTGGGGCATGAACCCTGCGTGCAGCGGGGCGCATTCGAACAAGGTTCGTCAGGCTTTAGGCAAAGTGGACTGGATGGTCAATGTCAATCTTTTCGACAATGAAACGGGCTCCTTCTGGAGAGGCCCCGGCATGGATCCTAAGAAGATCAAAACAGAAGTCTTCATGCTTCCCTGCGCCTCTTCCATTGAGAAAGAAGGAAGCCTTGCCAACAGCAGTCGGCTTCAGCAGTGGCGTTATAAGGCGGTAAACCCCCCGGGAATCGCCCTGCCCGACGGCGATATCATGAGTGAAATCCATTTCAAGGTTCGGGAACTCTATGAAAAGGGAGATGGCCCCCATAAGGAAGCCATCATGAAGTTGACCTGGCCTTACGGCAAGAAAACGCCTTCCGGCCACTTCCATTATGATCCCCGTAAGGTAGCTGCAGAAATCAACGGTTTCTTCCTGGAAGACAAAAAGGTGGAAGTTCCCAACAAGAAAGGGGAGTTCAAGGAATTCAAGAAAGGCGATTTGGTTCCCACCTTCGCCTTCCTTCAGGACGATGGCTCGACTTCATCCGGCTGCTGGGTCTATTGCGGCTCCGTGAACGAAAAGGGCATTCTACCCATGCGCCGGGGGCAGGCGGATGCAACCGGTCTTGGACTCTATCCCGAATGGGCCTGGAGCTGGCCGGTCAACCGCCGGATCATCTACAACGGCGCCTCAGTCGATCTCAACGGCAAGCCCTGGGATCCCAAGCGGGCTGTCATCTCCTGGACCGGCGAGAAATGGGTGGGCGACATCCCGGATGGCGCCGGCGATCCCGGTTCCGGACGGCCGCCTTTCATCATGAAGCCGGACGGCGTGGCCAGCCTCTTCGGCCCGGGTCTGGCGGACGGTCCTTTCCCCGAGCATTACGAACCCCTCGAGTGTCCCGTGGAAAAGAACCTCATGTCGCCACAGAAGAACAACCCGGCGATCAAGCGGTTCGACAAACCCGGCGTAGGCTCCGATATGGATGTTTACTCCGGTGTGGCAAGTTGCGATCCCCGGTTCCCGTTTATCTGTAGCACCTACCGAGTCAGCGAACACTGGCAAACGGGCGTTTTGACACGCTGGTGTCCGTGGCTGGCGGAGATGCAACCGGGCATGTTCGTAGAAATGAGTCTGGAGCTCGCCAAGGAAAGGAAAATCAGAAACGGCGAGAAAGTCATTGTAAAATCTCCAAGAGGCGAGGTTGAAGCTACAGCCATTGTCACCCCGAGATTCAAGCCATTCAATATTGATGGCACCATTGTGCACGAAGTCGGAATTCCCTGGCATTTCGGCTGGATCACACAGGCAAGGCCGAAAGGCAAGTATGGTCCGCTGGACAAGAAGCCGGAGGTGTTTACTTTCGGGGACGCCGCGAATCTGCTCACCCCGACGATAGGCGATGCCAATACAGGAATACCGGAGAGCAAGGCCTTCATGGTTAATGTCGTGAAGAAGTTCGCGAAGAAGGGGGTGAACTAAATGACTGAGAAGATCAAACTCTTTGATATATCGAAATGTACCGGTTGCCGTGGTTGCCAGCTGGCTTGCAAGCAATGGAATCAGTTGCAGGCAAAGCAGACGAGGCACATGGGAACCTATCAGAATCCACCGGATCTCCAGGCGAACACGTATTTGTTGATGCGGTTTCAGGAGATGGCGGATGCGAAAGGCGGCGTGAAGTGGTTTTTCCGGCATAGCGCCTGTATGCACTGCACCGATGCGGCCTGTGTGAAGGTGTGCCCGTCGGGCGCCCTTTACTATACAGACATGAAAACGGTTGGGGTAAACCACAGCAAGTGCATTGCCTGCAAGGAATGCATCGCGGCGTGTCCCTTTGATATTCCGAAATACGACGACAAGACCGACAAGATCTATAAATGCGACATGTGCGAAAGCAGGCTTTCAAACAATCTGGGGCCTGCCTGTGCAAAGGCCTGTCCTACCGGAGCGCTCCAGTGGGGAGACAAGGATACCTTGTTGAAGCTTGCTTACAAGCGGGCGAAGGAACTGGGCGACGGTGCTTATGTTTACGGGGATAAATATGTGGATGGGACGCATCTGGTGTATGTCCTTCAGGAGAAGGCCAGTGTGTACGCCGCACTTCCCACGAGTCCCAAGGTGCCGCTATCCATCGTCTTGTGGAAGGACGTTTTGAAGCCGCTTAGTCTTTTGGCGGCAGGGGGCGTCCTGGCCGGGTCGTTCCTGCATTACATCATCCATGGGCCGAAGACCCCTGATGAAGATAGTGTTACCAAGACGGAAGGGGGTGAGTAATCATGAAGAGAGGCTTAATTCAGGCTACAGATTGGTATGAGAGATTGGTTCACTGGATGCTGGCACTTTCCTGCCTTGCCTTGTGCTTTACGGGGTTGGGTATGATGTTTCACTCATTTAACTTTATCGCGAACATCATGGGTGGACTGGTCGTTACGAAATATGTGCACAACTTCACGGGACTCCTTTTCGGCCTTGCCCTTTTGCTGGCCATTAAAATGTGGTGGCATGAGGCCGGTGTGTTTTCCATGCCGGAGGATCTGGACTGGATGATGTGCGCCGGCGGTTATCTCTGGCATGTGGATAAGGTTCCCGAGACGGGGAAATACAATCCCGGGCAGAAGATGTTTTTTCTGGCGGTGGCCATTTTCGGTGCGGTCATGGTGGTGACGGGTCTTGTCATGTGGTTCCCGTTGAGTTTTCCGTCCTGGCTGGTGCGCTGGATGTTCACGTTCCACGCATTAGGATTTGTGGTGATTTTTGCGTTTTTCCTTGTCCATCTGTATTTAGGGACCATCGGTTCACCTGGTTCCCTGGATGCGATGACAACGGGCTGGGTCACGAGGGCGTGGTTGAAGAAGCAGCATCCCAAGTGGTTGAAGGAGATGGAAGAAGAGGGGACCCTCGTGGTTTCAGGAGAAGAAAAAGGTTCTCACTGACCTTGTAACATAAAGCGTTTTATTAAAAGGGATTGACTGGAGCGCCGTTCATCTGAGAACGGCGCTCCTTTTTTATTGCCTTCCCTCGGTACCGAAGGGTGTGACACTCTGAGACAGTTAGGCTCCTCCTTCTTTACCCCCAGGTCCAAGGCTTTTTTAGGACAGGCCTCGATACAGAGGATGCGGTTATTGCAGGGTTTGTCCGTGACCGGCGGATCGGAAAAGAGAGACGGTTCCGTGAGGATCGCCGTGAAGCTGAGGCGGGAAACGTAGCGGGGATAGATTCATTCGGTTAGACGCGATATCGGCAGTAATACCTCGGTGACGAGCCTTTTCGTTCTTGCGATGATCTTCTCGTAATAGATGCTGTTTCGCTGGATGTAATAGTATATCTCCGTCCCGACGAACTTTCTGCCGCTGCTCTCCACAAACCCCCGGAATTTTGCCTGTGAATTGAACCGCCGAACGAAAAGCTCCCCCCAGTTGTTTCTGTAGATAAGGCAGAATTCGTTCATGCCCTCGCCGGCGTGGGGACCTTCAAAGCTGATCACGATGAGCATTTTCGTTACCTTTTCCGGTTCAAGATAATTCTCAAAATCAACGCCCGTTACATCGAAGATTCCGAAGACCTCTTTGATCGTTCTTGCCAGGTTTCTGATTTCCTGAAGGGTCACCGGTCTGGAATTGGCTGTCATACGGACATCCCCGTCCTGATAAATGCCGTTCCATACGATATACGTGATGCAGTATACAATATCCGCACTGGCGACTACCGGTTTTGATGAATCGCCCGCAGCGAAGACACGCCACGATTTCCTTTCAATACTGAACGTGAAGGTCGGAAGATTAAGGTTTAAGAGAGGTTTATGGATCACTGTAATCTTATGGTGTTTCGTCTCCAGACATGTCGCAAGCTTTCTGCCAATGATGGTCATATCCTGGGGTGTGAGACTGCTGATGACATCCTTCTGACAGGCTGTAATGCCTTTGTATATCTTCACGAGGAGGGAAAAGATTTTCTTTCCGAAATTCAGTTGTTCCCGCAGTGGCCAGTCGGCAAATCCATTCAGGCGGAAGATTTGTTCCCGAGTCAGGGGAAATGATTGGAAAATCTTCCTGGCAAGGTTTTCCTTGAGAGTTACCTTTTTAGAGTAAAACTTGATTCCATAGCGCAGGTAGCAGCACTCCTTGATAAATTCAAATGTATCGAGATCGATTTCTTGATAGAAATCGAGAACAGCCCTCAACGTGAACATGCCGGGATCGTAAAAAATGAATTCTTTCTCCTGGCTGAGGATCGAATTTCGAAAGCGGTGGCATAACAGTTCCTCACCGGATGAAACGATAAGCATCTCCAAAAGGAGCATCTTGATAATGGATTTCAGGGGGTGGGTCAAGGCCTTGTTAAACTGCCAAAGGGCGGCGCCGAAGTATTCATCGCTGTCGACGGAATCCAGGGGACCCATGTCGATGAAGTCGTAATCTCCGAAGGCGCCGTCAGTGTATCGGGCGGCGAGTTTCTGATAATCGACATGACCATGAGGATCGTAGCAAACCCACCACAGGGGAATCTTTCCGGAGATCATAAGGGTCGTCCGGTAGAACTCTTCTTTAAGGACATTGCGCTGGGCGCTTCCGGAACTTTCATAATCAAGAGGCCCAAAGTTTGAATTTCTGATATCACCAACACTGCAGATGAAGAAATAAACCGGCATTTTAAGATTGGCGTCAATCCAGTCCTTAATGAGATATATCTTCTGTAAAAGATGCCTTTTCGATTTTTCGTCAAAATCGGCTTTTTCGATACAGATCCAGATATCACAGTCCGATGAGGCCGTCTGACTGATCGTACCGATACTCCCAATGGTGTAAATCCCCTGTATATAACATACCTGGGTTGAGGGAATCAGCAGGGACCCTTGCTTCCTGATGTTGAACATCGTCTTGAAGACGGGCTCACGTTTGATGATTGCTCTGTCCGTTGTGGCGCCGAAAACCGCAATCGGCCTTTTCAGATCATGCACATAACCGGGAACGGAGGGATCATTGACACTCAACATCCAGGGCAGGAGATAAAGAATGGCTTCGCTGTCCTTTGGTGAAAGCTCGGAAAAAATATTTCTCCGGAAATTATTATAGGCGAGATAAATCTTCTTGTTCTGAACAAACGTTTTCAGGAACATCTCTGTCTCTTTCCAAGAACCTGCTAACGAACAATCTTAATCAATAAAACCTGTTATACGTATTTCTCCCTGTCCCCGCGAAGGCGGGGATCGAAACAATACCCTCCCGTCTCGCCATGTCATGGAACCGAGAGACATCATATCCTAAGGGCGAGGATTGATCCTGCCTGCCATCCTGGCCCACCTGTACAGAGCACCGAGGACCACCACCGCCCTCTCCGACGAGTAAGGAAAAGCGGGAACGCCGTGTGCTTCAAGAAGGGAGGCGGCGCGTTCCACCTCGACGTCACCCGACAGGGCGGCGACAATCGGTTTTTGCGCTTTTACGGACTCGGCCGCCTGCTTCGCCCTGATAACGGTTTCGGCAAAGACCATGGGGGGCGTGATCAGGGTATGCCAGTAACCCAGGATCAGAGCGTCCACGCGGTCGTCCTCGAGGGCGAGCCGGATCGTGGCTTCATACGTTTCCGGCGGCTCTCCACCCGTAATATCCACAGGGTTTCCCGTGGCCCCGAAAGGGGGAATGTATTTTTTGAAAGCCTCGTCCAGGTCTTTTTCCAGCGTCATGAGATGTAATTGATGCCTGCTGCAGGCATCCGCCAGGAGAACGCCGAGCCCCCCGGCGCCGGTAACAATCAACACGTTCTCCCCTTTTGGGGTCGGCATTTTGCTCAAGCTTCTCGCACAATCCAGCAGCTGTTCCAGATTGGAAACCCGGACAATCCCAGCTTTCGCGAAGGCAGCACTGTAGATCCTGTCGTCTCCCGCCAGTGCCCCCGTATGGGAAAAGGCTGCCCTCTCTCCCAAGGGGGTGGCGCCCGCCTTCAGGGCAACGATGGGCTTTTGCCGGCTTACTTTCTGCGCCGCCTTGACGAAGGCCACGCCGTCCTTTATGTCTTCCACATGCATGGCGATGACCTTCGTATTCGGGTCCTGACCGAAGAACGTGATCAGGTCATCCTCGTCCACGTCGCACTTGTTGCCCACACCGACAATGGCCGAGACACCCATCCTGTTTGCGCGGCTGTAGCCGATGATGGCCATCCCCACACCGCCGCTCTGGCAGGACAGCGCCGTGGGCCCTTTTTCCGTATAAGGGGTACAGAAGGTCGCGCAGAGATCCGCCGGCGTGTAATATATCCCGAAAATGTTTGGCCCGAGGATTCGAACCTTGTTCTCGACAGCCCTGGCAACGAGTTCCTTCTGGAGTTCGTTATTGCCGATCTCGGCAAACCCCGAGGAGATCACGATAGCCCCGGCGACACCCTTCGTGCCGAGGGCCGTTATGGCGTCCGCCACGTTCTTCGCAGGTATCACGATCACCGCCACATCCACCTGATCGGGAATCTCCTGCACACTCCGGTAACATTTCAGGCCGAGAATTTCTTCCGCTTTCGGATTGATGGGATATATTTTGCCTTTGTAACCCCCGTCGATGATGTTCTTTACTGTCGAATACCCCAGTTTTGACGGGTCGCCTGACGCCCCGATGACGGCGATGCCGACGGGTGAAAAGATTCTCCTCATGCCGGTGATAATTTCTTCCGACGTGTATATCGTATCGGAAACCTTCCTGGGGTCGCCGATGACCATCCGGGCATCCACCACGATGGCGCCCGATTCCGACGCGATCACGGGGTTCAGATCGACCTCGAGAATCTCGGGATGATCGCTCAGCAGTGTCGACAGTTTCTGGATAATGTCAGCCACAGCATTTACATTAACCACAGATTTCCCGCGGAAATTCCCGAGGATTTTTCTTCCCCTGATTTCGCGGATCATGTCGAGGGAATCCTCCCCTGTCAGGGGAACCAATCTGAAAACCACATCGTCCGCAGCCTCAACAAAAATGCCCCCCAGACCAAACATCACGGCATGACCGAACTGACGGCTGAATGTGGCGCCGATAACCAGTTCGAGGCCTTCCGTTACCATCCGGTCAACCAGGACACCTTGGACAGACGCATCCGGTTTGTGCATTTTCGCCTTGTTGATGATGTCAGTGAATGAGGATTTTACGGCTGCCGGAGAATCCACATTTAACATGACACCCCCAACATCTGATTTATGAGAGATATCAGGGGATACGAGCTTCATCACAACCGGGTATCCGAGCTTGTCCGCTATCTCAACTGCTGTTTCCGGATCCGTAGCGACAGACCCTATGCTGACTTTGATGCCGTAGGCTTCCAGCACTTTTTTACTTTCGACTTCCGTAAGGATAGCCCTTCCCTGCTGTTTAACCTCTGACAGAATCTTCGTCACCGCACTTCCCATGGAATTCCTCCTTCAGACTTCTTCATGCATGGATTTTGGTTACAATGTAAGTACCTGAAACGAAATAATAAAGTCAAGACGATTTATTGTCCATATCACTAATTGAAAGAAAACTCTCTCACCCTCATTCACATACCTCCGTATGTGTTCGGTATGGAGACTTATTAAAAATCGAACCATACCGTCATGACATCAGATATCATATTATTCGGATCGTAATATCTGTGAATTTACTTTCGGCTTGACATGATTGGTGAATTCGTATAGTGAGTCACATTCACACTAAGAAATAAATGAAGGAGGATTATTTTTTGGCAACACACAAATCCGCAATAAAAAGAAGCAGACAGAACGAGAAGAGCCGGGTGAGAAATACTTCCATAAAATCCAGCATCAAGACACAGATAAAATCCGTTCTACAGGCCGTTGAAACGAAGGACAAGACCGGTTCGGAAACGGCCCTGGCTGCCGCCATTCCCGCCATTGCCAAAGCTGCTGCAAAGGGTGTCTTCCATAAAAAAAATGCATCGCGCAAGATATCGAGGCTTACGAAGAAGGTTAAGGCGATTTAAAAGCCCGACATCATTAATCGGTAGGCCTTCTCCGTTGAATCGTTCGATAGTTTTACGAGGGCATCTTTTCGGTTTCTTTCTTTCGTGGTCACATCTGAAAAGGGATAATCCTGGGTTGCCGAGAAACTTTTATCCGTCCATATCACCTTCCCGGTAGCCTGCTCTTCCAGAACAAGCTCCATTGACAGGGTCACACGTTCTTCCGCAGCCAGATTATCCTTCTGGTAAGAAAGGGGAGCCGATGTGAGGTTGTCTATGCTTCCCCTGAATATAGCATCGGCGGCATTCCGGCTGTCAACCAGCTTAAGTCTTCTTCCTTTGATAAACTGATCGATAAAGGCGCTTCTTATGGTGTTTTCAAGATTGGCCTCACTGGTTTTGTTGGCAAAATTGTCGACAAAAACCGTCTGAATGCTTTTATCGATATATTCTCCACCGGGGCTAAAACGGTAACCGCAACCGGATATGAACAGAAGCTGTATCAGGGCGAAGCTGATGATTAAAAAATTGCCCGGAAGAACTTTATGTTTCCTGCCTGAGAGCATGATGTCCCCTTATTCCTGTATCACAATATTAACGAGCTTCTTTGGAACGTAAATTTCCTTTACCACCGTTTTGCCGGAGATAAACCTGGCAATCTTCTCATCCCCTAAGGCGAGAGACTTGATAGTTTCCTCATCTTCGTCCGCCGGCACGACCACCCTGCTCCGGACCTTCCCATTCACCTGAACAACAATGGTGATTTCCTCTTCCGCGGCGACTTCATGATTATACGTTGGCCATGGCGCATCGGCCAGGTTGCTTTCATGTCCTGTCAGTCTCCATAGTTCTTCCATAATGTGAGGCACCGTGGGAGCCATCAGCAGAATGATCGTTTCAATGGCTTCCCTGATGACGGAAAGGGCTTTTTTATTTTCCTTTTCCGGGCGTTCAAGCAGATAAAGAGCGTTGACCAGTTCCATGACGGCGCTGATTGCCGTATTAAAGTGGAAACGCTCTTC
>JAPLJQ010000349.1 GCA_026388495.1 Deltaproteobacteria bacterium
AATGCTTTCCGCAAAAACCACGCTCGTGCTGAACAACAGGCACAATAAACTCAATAATAATTGTTTAAAATACTTACTCATTTTTTCCTCCTCAGGTTTTTTGCGCATCATAAATGAAAATTGTTACAACTTGATGACAGGCATGTGAAGAAATCATGACCCGTTGAAAAATGATATAAACCTTTTATCGCTGTATATTCTTCTCAAGCGCTTTTTCCACGGGCGTGAATCGCGACGCGATATTCCTGGAAAATACAACGGCAAGAATGAGTGACGGAATAAGAATGATGAACAGGGTCAGGTAGATGACCCGATAGAGATGTTCGAGCGACTTCTTTACCTCTACCAGCGGGCGCGCCAACCGGATATAACCCTTGATCTCTGCATTCTCTTTAATAGGAAGGGCAACATAGAGCATGCTTTCCTGACGGGTTACACTGAATCGTGTGGCTTTCCCCTGCCCTTCTTTTTTGGCTTGCTGAATTTCTGGACGCTCCAGGTGATTATCCATCTTTTTCCCATCCGCCTGTGAATCCGTTATAACCCCGCCGACTGGATCTATGAGCGTCACCCGCACATTTAACTTTTTGGCGATTTCAGGAACCTTCTTTTCAAGGCTCTCGCGGGGCATAAGCGTCATGACCTCTGCGACGCCGGACATCTCATTCTCGATGCTATTGGTAATAATGTCGCGGATCTTCGGTGTAAGAAAAAAATCCAGGACGGCAATCGCCAGAAGCACCAGAAGCAAATATGATGCAAATACTTTCAAGAAGTGTTTCATTGGATGACTCTCTTTTCTAATATTATTTTGAGAAAAAATAACTTAAATTGACTGAAAGCTCAACATAAAATCAGAATGAACTCCTTCATCATTAAAGAATAGCACATAAGAATTGACTATAGCGCGATCAAGGTAACATATATGGCCGCTGAAATAAATGCCGAGATGGGTATGGTCAATACCCAGGCCCAGACGATATTACCCGCCACGCCCCATCGGACGGCCGTCAACCTTTTCGTTGACCCTACCCCCATGATGGCGCCTGTGATCGTGTGGGTCGTGCTTACGGGAATGCCAGCCACCGAAGCACCGATAATGGAAATGGCAGCCGCGGATTCCGCGCAGAATCCTCCCATAGGCTGAAGTTTTGTGATCTTCGTTCCCATGGTCTTGACAATCCGCCATCCCCCCATCATCGTCCCCAACGCGATAACAAGATAACAGGCAAACTCAACCCAGTAAGGAATATAAAAAGTAGAACCCAGGTAGCCGCTGCTGAACAGAACGACGGCGATGATCCCCATGGTTTTCTGCGCATCGTTCATACCATGGCTGAGGCTGAAAACGGCGGCGGAAAATAACTGGAGCTTTCTGAATATACTGTCCGCTCCCGCCACCGTCGTGTACCGGGAGAAATTCAACGTTACGACCATTAACAGAAACCCGAGACTGAGGCCGATGACGGGGGAAAGAACAATAAAACTCGCTGTTTTAATGATGCCTTTCCAGATCAGCACCTTCGTGCCCCCTTTCACGAGACCTGCGCCGATGAGGCCGCCTATCAGGGCATGGGAAGAACTGCTGGGCAGACCCTGCCACCACGTGATGAGATTCCAGGTGATGGCCCCCCCAAGAGCGGATAAGATAAGCCTGTTATCCACAATGGCGGGATTAATAATTCCCGTACCGACTGTCTTTGCCACCTGAACGCCGACAAAAAAGACAGCCACAAAGTTGAAGAAGGCCGCCCAAATGACGGCGTATTTTGGACTCAATACACGAGTTGAAACAACTGTAGCGATGGAATTTGCAGAGTCATGAAAACCGTTAATGAAGTCAAAGATGAGGGCGATGAAAATGATGACGATAACGGTGACCAGTGGGTAACTATCCATACAGGTTTTTCCTTCTTAACAAGGACATTATTCCAACGAGGTGCACCATTTCATAATGGCGTTTTTAATATCATCCCGGATCTTCCGTATGGCTGCCACTTTCTCTTCCTGGGATCCTGTCAAGGTTGACGGATCATGGAAACTCCAGTGAAGGCGCTGAGCGATACCCGGAAAAAGAGGGCATCGCTCAGCGCTCGATTCATCGCACACCGTAATCACGTGAGAAAAGATGTCTCCTGCCTTGAAAAAATCAAAGACCGATTTCGTCTTATTGTGTGAGATATCAATACCTGCTTCCTTCATCACCTGAACAACAATGGGATTTAGAGACCCCGGTTCCAGGCCGGCACTGCGAGCTTCAAAGCGGTCACCGCAGAGATGATTCAGCCAAGCCTCCGCCATCTGGCTCCGGGCGCTGTTATGGATGCAAACAAATAGCACCTTTATTTTACCCACAGTTATTCTCCTTTTGATGAAAAAGAATCGGGAGCGGCAGCCGCTCATGGTCATGGCACGTTGAGCGAAACCGGCAAACGACTCTTTGGCAGACACTACCCGTTAATTGTTACAGTTTGATGACAGGTTGGTGAAGAATCAGTGAATTTGTCCGAAGCAAATCAATAAAGACGAACCCGTAAAAAGTCCGAAAATACCTACTTTGTCATTCCGGACTTGATCCGGAATCCAGTTCTTTCCAGTAGTTACATTTACTCTGGATTCTCGCTGGAGCCTGCCCTCGAAAGTACTTGTCGGGGGCCGGAATGACGACTTTTTACGAAGGCGTCAATAAAACCTTTCGGAAAAAGTGACGGCCTCATGTGACCCCTGAAGGGGTGTTCACACAGCGAACTTATATCCGATCCCTCTGACGGTAAGAATATATTGCGGATTTTCCTTATCTGTTTCGATGGCGGCACGCAGGCGGCTCACATGAACGTCCACCGTACGCGGTTCCACAAAGGTTTCATCCCCCCAGACATAATCGAGGAGTTGATCGCGGGTATAAACCCTGCCGGGATGCTGCGTCAGGAAGCGGAGCAGCTTGATTTCCGTCGGCCCCATTTCAATCCTTCTGCCGTCCACGGTAACCTCATAAGTCCCGTAGTTCATGTGAAGTCCTTTGAAAGTAAATATCTCGTCCTTAGCTGTCTTTGAACGCTCATCCCACCTTCGCAGGACGGCACGGACTCTGGCAATCAGCTCCCGTACATTGAACGGCTTGGTGATGTAATCATCCGCCCCTATTTCCAGGCCCAGAATTTTGTCCGTCTGATCGGATCGCGCCGTCAGCATGATAATGGGCAGGGTTTCCGTGTCCGGCGATTTCCGGATGAACCGGCACACATCCAGCCCCCGGACACCGGGAAGCATCAAATCAAGAATGATCAGGTCAGGTTTCTTAGCCTTTGCAACATCAAGGGCCGCCTCTCCATCATAGGCCCTGAGCGTCGCAAATCCTTCCTTTTCAAGATTGTATGCAATGAGATCGACAATATCTTTTTCGTCATCCACGATCAGAACTTTTTTCTTCATAACCATCAGCTTCTAAAAAAGGTGCTCCAGCAATTCTTTTACGTTATTGATCTTTATGAGATCCATTTTCTTTTCCACGGAACCGACCTGGGAGAATGTCCTGGGAAGGATGCAGCGGGTGAACCCCATGCGGGCGGCTTCTTTGATCCTTATCTCCATCTGGGAGATCCCTCTTATCTCGCCGGTGAGGCCCACTTCTCCGAAAACAGCAATCCCCGGATCGATGGGCCGGTCCAGAAAGCTTCCCGCCATGGCGGAAACGATCCCCAGATCAATGGCCGGTTCATTGACCTTGATGCCGCCGGCCACGTTGATGAAGATGTCATGATTGCTGAGGTGTAATCCGCATACTTTGTCCATGACGGCAACCAGGAGGGATACCCGATTGGGGTCGACCCCGATGGCGGTGCGTCTCGGCATGCCGAAATTCGTCGGGTTGACGAGGGACTGAATTTCAATAAGGATCGGCCGGGTGCCCTCCATGCTCGGCACCACAACGGAGCCCGCCGCCCCTTCCGGTCTTTCCGTCAGAAAAAAAGCGGAGGGGTTGGATACTTCCGAAAGTCCACTGTCTCTCATCTCAAAAACGCCGACTTCATTGGTCGGTCCGAAACGGTTTTTTATGCCCCGGACGATCCGGTAAGCGTGGCCCGAATCCCCCTCGATATAGAGGACGGTGTCCACCATGTGCTCCAGGACTTTCGGCCCGGCGATGGACCCGTCCTTGGTCACATGGCCGATCAGAAAAACGGGGATGCCCGTCTTCTTTGAAAGCAGAATGAGTTTCCCCGATGATTCCCTGACCTGTCCCACACTGCCGGGAGCCGACCCGAGAGCAGACGTGTAAACCGTCTGAATGGAATCCACTACAACTGCCTTCGGCGATATGTCTTTAATATGGCGGGTGATATTTTCAAGGGCGATTTCAACGAGGACCAGGAGATTACCAGACGCCGCCCCGATTCTTTTTCCCCGAAGCTTGATCTGCTTTGCCGATTCTTCTCCGGTAACATACAGCACCTTCAGATTCTGCAGGGCCAGATTCTGGAGGATCTGAAGCAGAAGGGTCGATTTCCCGATACCCGGATCGCCGCCAACGAGCGTCGCGGAACCGTTGACGATGCCGCCCCCGAGCACCCTGTCCATCTCGACCATCCCCGTGGAGATCCTTTCTTTCTCATCGGCAACGATATCCTCTATCGGCAGGGGAGCTTCATTGAAGGGAATCTCGGATGACATGGCGGGGTCGATGGAACGTACTTCCTCTTCGACAAACTGGTTCCACTCATTGCAGGAGGGACATTTGCCCAGCCATTTCGAGGATTGATGCCCGCAATTCTGACAGAAAAACTGAGTCCTGATTTTTTTCAATGAAAGGTCTCCTTAAATTCCAAAATATCCTATACACGTTCTTTGGCCTTCCGATAGGCCGTCTTTTTGTCTCGTTTCCCCACGGCATAAACAGTCAGGGTGTTTGTTTCATCGTCAATTTATCTATTGACATCAGGAGGCCCTATAAGTGTTGGGTGATATCCTTTAATGCCTTAGATATCGCATCACTAACCCATACATTTAAACTTTTCCCTTCTTTTCGAGCTTCTATTGTAATATTCTTATGAAGCTCGGGTTCAACACGTACAACGAATTTGCCGGAGTATGGCTTTTCGGGGTCTTCGCCCCGCTTGGCACATAAATCCAGATAATCGTCAACTGAATCACGGAAAGCCTGCTTAAGCTCTTCCACCGCTTCGCCTTCAAAAGTAATAACATCTCTTAAATTGATAACTTCGCCATGAAAGATATTGGCATCATCATCAAATTCGACTCTTGCAAAATATCCTTTATATTCCATCATGGTTTCACCCCCGATTCTATTAAAAATCTTCGTACAGACTTTACAGACCCTTTGTTTGTCACACGCTCAGGATGGGGCCTGTGAAAAACAGCACGGACATCTTTAAGCGCTACCCGAACGCGTGATCCTTTGCCTTCGGTAACTTCAGCGCCAAGAGCTACAAATAATCCCTCAATATCATTCCATGAAATATCCGAACGCTCTGGTTTTTCAAATATTTTCTGTAGCGTCTGCCGGTGCTTATTATTCATGATGGTATAGTATCATATATCAGTATCATGTCAACAGGTAAAAAAGGATCGTATGTAATTTGTAGTTCGCCGCGCGAACTCATTTAACTTATTGTTATTATTAATCAATTAACGAGCGTGCCCTCTGTTTTCATGTCAGTTTATTGCTCGGCACGTTTTGTGATCCGTTGTCCCATTTTCCCTAAGCAATCGGCCATCCGCCGACATGAAACTCCCAAACCGCAGGCGGAACCCCTTCAAAATACTGGGCGGCATTGATCCAGACGCGCCCTTTGGTGTCTCCATGGGGCTCTGCGTAGCGCACGGTTTCAACGGGTTCATCCGGGTGATGCGAACTTTTGAGTTGATACCCTGTTGAAGTGAGCTTCGAATGACAACACCTTGTCAAGGGTTTTCGATTTGGGCTTGAGGTGAGGATTCCCATTTGTAAGCATGTGTCTTTTTCAGAGATATGATTTTGCTGCTTTCGGGAAGTTACAAATGTCCTTTATGCGCTTACATGTGCAATTTTCAATATGGATCTTATTGCCTGCCAATCAGTCGTTTCATTCGCCGTATGCCAGAGATCGTAATTTCTCTGAAGGTTCAACCATAATTCGGGGGTGGTATCAAACGCTCTGGACAACCGCAAGGCAACATCCGTTGTCACACCGCCTCGTTCATTCAATATTTTAGATACCGTCTTTCTCGATAGTCTCAGCTCCTTCGCAAGATCTGTAACGCTAATCCCTAACGGCT
>JAPLJQ010000231.1 GCA_026388495.1 Deltaproteobacteria bacterium
CATATCATCGACGGGCGCTTAAAACATGCCATACTTCTGGAAATTTTCACGGATATGGGTATCGGTACGGAAATCGTCATATAACGATCAGGCGATCATGTCGTGTTTTATATGAAAATCCCCCCAACCCCCTTTTGCTAAAGGGGGGCAGGGGATGATTTTCATGTTTCGTTGTGCCCACGCCTGGGCATGGGGGTTAGTAGATATCTCTCGCTGGTCGATATGATGTCGAAATGATGAAATGATATAATCAGGAAGGCAGAAAATGACAACAGGTGAGTTAATAACGCTATCGGAGAAAAATATCATGGGAACCTACAAGCGCTTTCCCGTTGTGCTTGTAAAGGGATCCGGCGCCAGAGTATGGGACAGTGACGGAAAAGAGTACCTCGATTTTGTCGCCGGCATCGCGGTCTGTAGCCTCGGCCATTCTCACCCGAAAGTGGTGGAAGCTCTCAAGAGACAGGTCGAAATTCTGACCCATGTATCGAATCTTTACTACATCGAACCTCAGATACACTTTGCCGGGATGCTGGTTGAACATTCTTTTGCCGACAAGGTTTTCTTCTGTAACAGCGGGGCGGAGGCCAACGAGGCTGCGATAAAGCTTGCCCGCAGATATGCTTATGAGAACATGGGCGGACATAAGTATGAGTTGATCACCATGAAAGATTCCTTTCACGGGCGAACCCTGGCGACGATCACAGCCACAGGGCAGGAGAAATTACAAATCGGTTTTGCACCCCTGCCTGAAGGATTCAGGTATGTACCTTTTAATGATGTGACTGCCCTGGAAAATGCCATTACAGACAAGACATGCGGTGTGCTTCTGGAACCTATCCAGGGAGAAGGGGGGATAAAAATTCCCGATGGAGATTACCTCACGAAGGTGAGACAAATCTGTGATGACCGGGGAATCCTGCTGATACTTGATGAGGTTCAGGTCGGTATGGGCCGTACGGGAAAACTATTCGCCCATGAACATTACGGGATCAAACCCGACATCATGACGCTGGCCAAGGCCATGGGGAACGGTTTCCCTGTGGGAGCAATGCTGGCCACTGACAGGGTTGCAGCGGCCTTCATTCCCGGCACCCATGCTTCAACCTTCGGCGGAAATCCCCTTGCCATGGCTGCATCTCTTGCGACCATGGATGTTCTGATTCATCATGGAATCCTTGACCACTGCACGAAAATGGGAACGTATTTCCTTAATAAACTGGAAAAACTGAAAAGGAGATATCCTGTGATCAGGGAAGTAAGAGGGAAGGGACTGATTATCGGGATGGAACTGACGGAAGATGGGGGATCTATCGTCAGAAAATGCATGGACAGGGGGCTTTTAATAAATTGCACCGGCGGATATGTGCTCCGATTCGTGCCCCCGCTGATTATTACCAGGCCAGATGTGGATGCAGCCGTTGATATATTGGATGAGGTGATGGGAAGTCAATGAAAAAGGATCTGTTAAGTGTTTATGATCTCGACCGGGAAGATATCCGGATCATATTTCAAAATGCGGTCAAACTCAAAAAGATGCAGCAGGACGGAGAGATCTATACTCCCCTCAAAGGGAAGACCCTGGGGATGATTTTTGATAAGTCATCAACGAGGACCCGGATTTCATTTGAAGTCGGTATGTACCAGTTGGGCGGCTTGGCCCTGTTTCTGAGCAGTCGTGATACACAGTTGGGAAGGGGTGAGAGCATCCCCGATACTGCAAGAATTATGTCCAGGTATCTCAATGCGATTATGATTCGGACGTATTCCCAGGAACTGGTTGAAGAAGTTGCCAGACACGCAACGATACCCGTGATAAATGGTTTGACAGATCGGGAGCATCCATGTCAAATATTGAGCGACCTCTTCACCGTAATGGAGAAAAAAGGCGATTATAAAGGATTGAAAATTGCCTATATCGGTGATGGAAATAATATTGCGAATTCCTGGATCGATGCTGCTGCGAGGTTGCCCTTCAAGCTTGCCTTTGCCTGTCCCGAGGGTTATGAACCCGATCAATCCATTCTTAAAAGAGGAATGAGGGAGGCGGAAAAGGGAATAACGGTTTATCGGGACCCCGTTGATGCGGTTCATGGCGCCGATGTGGTTTACACGGATGTATGGACCAGCATGGGGCAGGAAGCCGAGCAGGAGGCCAGGAAAAGCATATTCAGGGACTATCAGATCAACAAGACGCTTCTTGCACATGCCCGAAAAGACGTAATGGTCATTTTAATGTAACGGAGGATGAGACTTTGGCTCACGGGATAAGAAGAGTTGTTCTTGCCTATTCGGGCGGGTTGGATACATCGGTCATCCTGAAATGGTTGATTGAGACATATAAATGTGAAGTAATTGCCTTTGTCGCCGATATCGGCCAGAAGGACGAACTCGACGGTCTTAAGGAAAAGGCTCTCAACACCGGTGCAAGCAGGGTATACATTGACGATCTTCAGGAAGAGTTTGTCAGGGATTTTGTGTTTCCGGCCCTGAGGGCAGATGCCTTTTATGAGGGGTCTTATCTGATGGGAACATCCCTCGCGAGGCCGCTTATCGCAAAACGCCAGATCGACATTGCAAAACTGGAAGGCGCCGATGCCGTCTCACATGGCGCCACGGGAAAGGGGAATGACCAGGTCAGATTTGAACTCACCTATATGGCGTTGAATCCGGATATCCGGATTATTGCCGCATGGCGCGATCCCCAGTGGTCCTTCGATTCGCGGATGTCGATGATTGATTATGCAAAGTTGCATCATATTCCGGTTCCCCTGACAAAGGAAAAACCATACAGCAGCGACGGAAATCTTCTGCACATATCCCATGAAGGGGGCATTCTTGAAGATCCCTGGATGGAGCCGCACGAGGATATGTTTGATCTGACCGTATCTCCGGAGGTAGCGCCGGATGTTCCCATGTATGTGGAGATAGCTTTTGACAGGGGGAATCCTGTAGCTGTCAACGGCGTCGCGATGGCTCCTGCAGAACTGCTTCACCATATGAATAAAGTGGCGGGTTCCAACGGGATCGGCAGGGTGGATATGGTTGAAAACCGGTTTGTGGGCATGAAGTCGAGAGGTGTTTATGAAACACCGGGGGGCACCGTTCTATGGGCCGCCCATCGTGCCGTTGAATCCATTACCATGGACAGGGAGGTGATGCTGATGAGAGATTCCCTGATTCCCAAATATGCACAACTGGTTTACAACGGGTTCTGGTATTCCCCGGAAATGAAGGTGCTTCAGAAATTTGTTGACGAAACGCAGGAGAATGTAACGGGAACAGCCCGATTAAAGTTATACAAGGGGAATTGTATTGTCGTCGGCAGGAAGTCCCCTTATTCACTTTATAGCGAAGAATTTGTCACCTTTGAGAAGGATCAGGTATTTGATCAGAAGGATGCGACGGGGTTTATCAGACTGAATGCTCTCAGGATGCGGATCCAGGCCTTGAAGAACAGGGATTAGGGATCAGAGTGCAGACAGACAGGCGGGAAGACTGTTCTCGTACCAGAGCAGGTTGGGCGTCTCGCCCGACATGAGGAGAAGCCGTTATAATACGATGATGAAAGAAAAAAAGAAGAAGCCCTGGGCCGGGAGATTCAGCGAACCGACAGACGCGCTGGTAGAGGCCTTTACCGCATCGATTCACTTTGATAAGCGCCTGTATCGCTATGATATTGAGGGCAGCATTGCCCATGCGAGGATGCTTGCACGCCAGAAGATTATTTCAAGAAATGAGGAAAAAAACATCGTTGCGGGTCTCAAAGCAATCCTGGCAGATATCGAAAAGGGGCGGTTCATATTCAATGCCCGGGACGAAGACATCCACATGGCCATCGAAAAAGCCCTCGTTGACAGGATCGGGGAGACGGGCGGAAAGCTCCATACGGGAAGGAGCAGGAATGATCAGGTAGCTCTGGATATCCGGCTTTATCTCAGGGACGAAATCCGAATCATCGGAGAAATGATTGCAGGGCTGAAATCAAAACTTGTCGACCTGGCAAAAAGCGAGATAGATACCATTTTGCCGGGCTACACCCACATGCAAAGAGCTCAACCCGTGCTTTTGTCACATTATCTCCTGGCTTACCGGGAAATGCTTGAGCGGGATGAACAGCGGTTGCGGGAATGCCATGAAAGGGTGAATGTCATGCCTTTAGGTGCTGCTGCTCTGGCGGGTACGAGCCTTCCCATAGACAGGGCCTGCACAGCCCGTTTGCTGGGATTTAAAAAGATGTCTGAAAACAGCATGGATGCCGTCTCGGATCGTGACTTTGTTGCAGAATTCATTTTTGTTTCTTCGCTAATCATGATGCATTTAAGCCGGTTCTGCGAAGACCTCGTCATCTGGTCAACGGATGAGTTCCAATTTGTGGAAATATCTGATGCCTATACGACGGGCAGCAGCATCATGCCGCAAAAGAAGAATCCGGACGTGGCCGAACTCATTCGGGGGAAAACTGGACGGGTGTATGGGAATCTTGTTGCCCTTCTTACGGTAATGAAGGGACTTCCCATGACATACAACAGGGACATGCAGGAAGATAAGGAGCCTCTTTTTGATTCGGTTGATACGGTGAAAAGCTGCCTCCATGTTTTCTGTGAAATGATCAAACATACTAAATTCAACCGGGCAAGGATGCTGAAGGCAGCCTCCGGCGGATTTTCGACAGCCACCGATGTGGCTGAACATCTGGTGATGAAAGGCATTCCCTTCCGTGAGGCCCACGGGGTCGTCGGGCGTCTTGTCGCTTATTGTATTGAGAAAGGTGAGGACATGCAAAGTCTGACGCTCGAGGAATTTCGCTTATTCCACAGGGGTTTCGGGGATGATGTTTATACCTGTCTTCAGGTGGAAAACGCGTTAAACTCAAGAAGTATCCCGGGCGGGACAGGGAAGGATGCCGTTTTGAAGCGGATTAAAAGCATCCGGGGTAAACGAAAATGAAAACATACGGATGGATGCACCTGATGATGATCATGGCCATTATGCTGATGCTCATGGCGTTTGCAGGCTGCGGGAAGAAAGCGGACCCTATTCCGTCTCAAATTGTCATTCCCGCGAAGGCGGGAATCAAGTGATTTACCGGGAGGATTAAACCGGAATGAATGATTTTCATTACAGAGATGGAGAACTCTGGTGTGAAGAAACGCCAATCGCCCGGATAGCTAAAGAAGTGGGAACTCCCTTTTATCTTTACAGCGACAGAACTCTTAAACACCATTTTCGAGTTTTCGATGAGGCCTTTAAAGACGTCCCTCATATCGTTTGTTTTGCCGCAAAAGCCAATTCCAATATAGCCATTCTCAAAATCTTCATTAACGAAGGGGGAGGTGTGGATATTGTATCCGGAGGCGAGCTTTACCGGGCCATGCAGGCGGGCGTGAACCCGGAGAAGGTTGTTTACTCCGGAGTTGGCAAGAAGGTGGATGAGATTGAATACGCTCTTGAGGCGGGGATCCTTCTGTTTAATGTTGAATCTTCGCAGGAGCTGCGCGTCATCAACGAATGTGCAAAAAAACTGGGAAAGGTTGCCGGCATTGCCCTCAGAGTGAATCCTGATGTCGATCCGGGAACCCATCCGCATATATCCACGGGACTTAAGAAAAATAAATTTGGAATCGACATTCAAAGATCTTTGGAAGAATATCGCGAGGCAAGGAAACTGGAACATATTGATATCAAAGGCGTCAGCTGTCATATCGGATCACAGGTGACTAAGGTATCTCCGTTTGTTGATGCCCTGGACCGATTGAAAGAACTGATCAATTTTCTCAGAAAAGACGGTCTGGAGATCCGTTATCTCGATTTGGGAGGAGGTCTGGGGATTACGTATGATCAGGAAACGGCCCCCCACCCCTCAGAATATGCAAAGGCAATGATGGATGCATCGAAGAACATGGAATGCACGTTTATATTTGAACCTGGCAGGGTTATTGCGGGCAACGCCGGAATACTGGTCACAGAGGTTCTTTACACTAAGAGCAATGAGGAGAAGAACTTTGTCGTTGTTGATGCGGGAATGAACGATCTGATCCGTCCCAGTCTTTATAATTCCTATCATAAGATACAACGGGTAACAGGAGAAGGAGGGGATGAAATCGTCGCCGATGTTGTCGGCCCCATTTGCGAGTCGGGGGATTATCTGGCAAAAGGGAGGAAGATCTCAAGGTTCGAAAGGGGAGATCTTATGGCCGTCATGAGCGCCGGGGCTTATGGTTTCACCATGTCTTCGAATTATAATTCCAGGGGCAGGATACCGGAAGTTCTGGTCAGCGATGACCGGTTCCACGTGATTCGAAAAAGAGAAACCTATGCCGACCTGATCAGAGGCGAAACCATCCCTGACTATTTGAAACGAACAGCATCAAAGCAAGTGTAATGAAAAAAAGGAGAGCGTATGTTTAGGGGAGCAATCGTAGCAATCGTTACGCCTTTTAAAGATGGTCAGGTGGATGCGGAGACTTTCAGGGAACTCATCGAATCCCAGATTGCAAACGGGACTGACGGCATTGTGCCCTGCGGTACAACAGGAGAATCCTCAACCCTTTCCCATGAAGAGCATGATAAGGTTATAGAAATTGCGATTCATGCAGCGGGAAAGCGGGTTCCTGTCATTGCAGGCACAGGTTCCAACAGTACGGAAGAGGCGCTGCGTTTGACCCGGCATGCTTATGAAGCTGGTGCGGATGGTGCATTGATAGTCTGTCCTTATTACAACAGACCTACTCAGGAGGGTCTTTACCAGCATTATAAAAAGATCGCGGAAAGTGTTCCCATACCGATCATTCCGTATAATATTCCCGGCAGAACGGGTGTAAATATGATGCCGGAAACCATTGCGAAACTTTCCAAAATAAGCAATATCGTCGGCATTAAGGAGGCATCCGGTTCTCTGAAGCAGATGCAGGATGTGATCAGTCTTTGCGGCGGCGCATTCGATGTCCTTTCAGGAGACGATTTTTTTACCCTGCCGTTGCTTTTAATCGGAGGGAAGGGCGTTATTTCCGTCATATCCAATGTCGCTCCTGCGGATATGGCGGGCATGATCGATGCTTTCGAGGCGGGGGACATCAACCGGGCCAGGCAACTGCATGATAAAATGGTGCCCCTCATCGATGCCCTCTTTATAGAGACGAACCCCGTTCCGGTAAAAGCGGCGCTCTCTATGATGGGAAAAATTGACTACGACGTCAGGCTTCCGCTGTACAAAATGTCAGATAGTAATTATGAAAAACTGAAGAAAGTCCTGTCGGACTACGGGCTTATTTCATAATTCGGCGCCTTTGATAAACCCGTAAAAAGTCAAATATCGGCGCTGCTTGTCATTCCCGTGAAAACGGTAATCCAGTATTTTCATATATATATACACTACCTGGATTCCCGCTTTCGCGGGAATGACGATAGTGACATATATTGTTGCCGGAGTAATAACAAACATAAAGGAGTATTAGATGATTAAGGCCATAGTGACGGGATCCGGCGGCAGGATGGGAGGCCGCATCATCAGCCTGATGTCTACCAGCCAGGATCTCCAGGTTGTGGGAGCAGTGGAGCAGAAGGATCATGCCCAGATCGGCAGGGATATGGGTGAAAGTTTAGGGCTTGGCAAGACGGGTGTGATCGTTGAGGATAATCTCACCGCTTGTATTGAAAAAGGCGACGTAGTTATTGATTTTACCCATCACGAGGTATCTCTGAAACACCTTGAAATTGCATCTGAAAAAGGGCGCGCCATTGTCATCGGGAGCACCGGTTTTGCTGCGGAAGAGACGAAGCGGATAAAAAGCCTTGCCGGCAATACGAGATGTGTCCTGGCGCCGAACATGAGCGTGGGTGTCAATGTCATGTTTAAAGTCCTGGAATATGTGGCCGGTATTTTAGGAGAAGAGTATGATATAGAGATCATGGAGGCCCATCATAATCTGAAAAAAGATGCGCCGAGTGGAACGGCCATGAGAATGGCACAGGTGATCGCGGATAAACTTGGTCGTGATCTTGAACAGGTGGGTGTTTACGCGAGAAAAGGGATGGTTGGTGAAAGGACCAGAAACGAAATAGGCATTCAAACACTCCGGGCGGGTGATATTGTCGGAGATCATACAGTCATGTTTGGCGGCGTTGGAGAACGGCTGGAATTTATTCACCGGGCACACAGCCGGGACAATTTCGCAAAAGGCGCCATACGGGCGGCGAAGTGGATTGTGAATCAGAAAAACGGTCTTTACGATATGCAGGATGTACTGGGATTGAAAGGGTAATGATGGATGGCGTCATCTGTTTCGTGGGTATGGGTTCCAATATGGATGACCCGGCAGGTCATTGTTTAAAAGCGATGCACCTCATATCAGCGGCAGACGGCGTAAACCTCCTCAGGAGTTCTTCCCTGTACAGGACAGAGCCGGTCGGCTGTGTAGAGCAGAACTGGTTTATCAATGCCGTAGCCGAGATAAGGACTGAGCTGACGGCTCATAAGCTCCTGAAAGTGCTTCAGGACATAGAAAACAACATGGGAAGAGTCAGGACGGAGAAATGGGGACCAAGGATTATCGACTTGGATATTCTTTTGTATGGCCAGGACGTTATCCGGGATGAAAATCTGGTAATTCCCCATCCCGAGCTTCACAGGAGGCGATTTATTCTTATTCCCCTGTGCGAAATTGCTTCCTATGTGATTCATCCCGCTTTTGGGGTCTCCATACGAGGGTTGATGGACAGGCTGGATGATGAAGGCATTGTAGATAAATACGGGAATGTAGAGGCGTAATGGTTAACCTGCTCCGATTGATTGTTCTTTTCGCCCTGATTTATTTTCTATACAGACTGTTCAAGGGGTTTTTTCTCTCCCCGGAACCGAAGGTCGGTTGTCCCCAGGGACGGGAGGTGATCGGGGATGGAGAGGACCTTGTAGAGGATCCGAACTGCCACCGGCATTTGCCCGTGAGCCAGGCATACAAGACATTCATTGACGGTCAGACAGCCTTTTTTTGCAGTCGAAAATGTTGTGAGCAATACAGATCAGAAAGTGAAACAATTAAGAAGACGAACCATCAAGACGAATAATGAGCGAGGTGCAAAATGAAATTTTTTATTGATACGGCCAATATTCAGGAGATTAAGGAAGGTATCGATCTTGGTATGGTCGATGGTGTGACGACGAATCCATCACTCATAGCTAAAGAAAAGAGAGGATTTGAAGAGGTTGTAAAGGAGATTCTCGATACGGTTGACGGCCCCGTCAGCCTGGAGGTTATCAGTCTGGATGCCCGGTCAATGTTGAAAGAAGGAAAAAAACTGGCCAAGCTTGGCGAGAATGCCGTTATCAAGATTCCATTAACGACGGAAGGGTTGAAAGCGACGAGATTATTGGCGGCTGAAGGAATTCGGGTCAATCAGACACTTGTTTTTTCTCCCCTGCAGGCCCTTCTGGCAGCCAAAGCCGGCGCCGCCTACGTGAGTCCTTTTGTGGGCAGACTTGATGATGTGTCGCATGACGGGATGGAAATTGTTGAGCAAATCATCGCCATTTATGATAATTACGGTTTTGAAACGGAGATTATTGTCGCGAGCGTCAGGCATCCGCGTCATGTCCTTGAAGCGGCTCTTATGGGTGCAGATATTGCGACGATTCCCTTTAAGGTGATTGCCCAGCTGGCGAAACATCCCCTGACAGATCAGGGGATAGAACTATTTTTAACGGATTGGAAAAAAGTTCCTAAAAAATAACGCCCCCGTAAAAAGTCGTCATTCCCGCCCCCGACAAGTACTTTCGAGGGCAGGCTCCGGCGGGAATCCGTACACCGACTGTCATTCCCGCGGAGGCGGGAATCCAGGTAGTGTGTAGATATCTGAAAATACTGGATTCCCGTTTTCACGGGAATGACAAGCAGCGCCGATATTTGACTTTTTGCGGGTTCGTCAAAAATAACATCAGAGAAGATATGATTGATTTATTAAAAAGATCATTTGACAGGCTACCCATTTCAATGGAGAAAAGGGAAACGTTCAACTTCCCCAATGCCGTGACCATATTGAGGCTTGCAATTCTCCCTGCATTGTTCCTTCTTCTGCTTTCTCCAGGGCCGACGGGGAGCCTTGTTATTACGTTTTTCTTTATCATCGCAGCCCTTACGGATATTCTGGATGGTTATATAGCCAGGAAATATCAGGTTGAAACCGTGATGGGAAAATTTCTGGACCCCATCGCTGATAAGCTCATTCTGAACACAGCGATGATTCTGATGATCCCCATCGGTCGCATTCCCGCCTGGATCGTGGCCGTTATTATCATGCGGGATTTTATTGTTGACGGGATCAGGAGCATTTCCTCATCGGAAGGTCTTATCGTTCAGGCAAGCTCGCTTGCAAAACAAAAAACCCTCTGTCAGAATTTTGCTGTATCGGCTCTGATGATTCATTATCCGTTTTTAGGTGCGGATGCTTATGTCGTCGGTATGGTAATCCTCTATGTCGCTCTGGCTTTATCCCTTGTTTCCGGGGCTGATTATCTCATTAAATTTTATTCGGCTGTTGTTACTAAGAAGTAAAAAGTGGAAATACCATGATTGATATCTCCAAAATCGATTATGCCGCATTTGACCATCCCAAAATCATAAACTATTTGTTTCATCCCCGCCCCGATTACGCTCCGTTGACATCCGGCGGTTCTGCGGAATCACTTTTGATCCCTGTAGAAAGGGATATTGTGGTCGGCGCAAGGTTTTACATCTCCGGAAAAACGGCAGCTAATATGCTTTATTTTCACGGAAACGGAGAAATCGTTGCGGATTATCATGAACTGGGACATCTCTATACAGAGATGGGGATCAATTTCCTGCCGGTTGATTACCGGGGATACGGGCAGTCGACGGGCAGGCCCACCGTAACGGCCATGATGCGCGACAGTCACGTCGTCTTTGATTATTTGAAAGACTGGCTTACGGAAAGGCGGCATACGGGACCATTTATCATCATGGGAAGGTCCCTCGGCAGCGCATCTGCCCTTGAATTGGCATCGTATTACGTCGATGAGATCGATGGTCTCATTATTGAAAGTGGATTTGCATTTGCCGATCCATTGCTCCGGCTTCTGGGAATCAACATGGAGTCCCTGAGTATCAAAGAGGAAGAGGGATTCCGCAATATCGATAAAATCCGTAATTTTAACAAACCGACTCTTATTATCCATGCGGAATATGATCATATTATCCCTTTCCAGGAAGGCCACCTTCTTTTTGATGCCTGTCCGGCGGAGGATAAAAGGCTTCTTAAAATTCCCGGCGCGAATCACAATGACATTTTTTCCCGCGGGATGTCCTCATATCTGGAATCAATGAGATGGCTTGTCGATAAAGCGGTAAAGGCAAAATAGAGACAGCAATTCAGTCAGTTTTTTATTGACAAGAACGAATTATTTGTTATATTCCGAGACCTCAATCAAGAGCGGGCGTAACTCAGTGGTAGAGTGCTACCTTGCCAAGGTAGACGTCGACGGTTCAAATCCGTTCGCCCGCTCCAATTTTTTCAATAAGGCGGCATAGCCAAGTGGCTAAGGCAGCGGTCTGCAAAACCGTTATCCACCGGTTCGAGTCCGGTTGCCGCCTCCATTTTTTCCCATCGCAAATCACCCCTGCAATAGTTCATCTTTGACGCCCCCGTAAAAAGTCATGTTTTGGCGCTGCTTGTCATTCCCGTGAAAATGGGAATCCAGTATTTTCAACTGTTTCCTGGATTCCGGGTCAAGAGACTGTGTCACAATAGGGGAA
>JAPLJQ010000229.1 GCA_026388495.1 Deltaproteobacteria bacterium
AGAGAACGCTCCGGATATCCATAAAGAAGCATACCCTCCAGGCACGAAATCCGAATGTCCAAAATTTCTGAGAATTTCAACATCGACGAATTCGTAAAAAGTAGTTTCACGTCATTACGAGAAGCTGTGCACCGCGGCAATCTCTTTAATGTTGTCTTAACCGGCAGACTGTTTCAGTGCTTCGGACTGGAAATGGGTTGCAAGGGCATTGATTGCAATCTGAATATCTCCATCAAGAAAGTTTTCCAGATTGTAAAGCGTCAGTCCGATCCGGTGATCCGTCACCCTTCCCTGGGGATAATTGTAGGTCCTGATCCGTCCACTCCTGTCTCCACTTCCTACTTGATTCTTCCTCGATTCAGAAATTTCAGCATTCTGTTTCTGAACAGTCATATCCAGAAGCCTTGATCTGAGAACCTTCATCGCTTTGGCTTTATTCTTATGCTGAGATTTCTCATCCTGACAGGTAACAACCAGACCTGATGGAAGATGGGTGATTCTGACGGCAGAATCTGTCGTATTGACACTCTGTCCGCCATGACCGCTGGAATGATAGACGTCAATTCTCAGGTCATTCGGATCAACCTGGACATCAATCTCCTCCGCCTCCGGCAGAATGGCAACGGTTACAGCAGACGTGTGAATCCGGCCCTGGGCCTCCGTAACAGGAACACGCTGCACCCGATGGACGCCGCTTTCATATTTTAACCTGCTGTATGCTCCCTTGCCTTCAATAAGAGCAATAATTTCCTTGAACCCCCCCATGCCGCCCGCGGGATTATTGCTCACTACCTCGACCTTCCAGCGACACCTTTCTGCATAACGGGCATACATCCTGAAAAGATCACCTGCGAAAAGTCCTGCCTCATCTCCACCCGTTCCTGCTCTGATTTCCAGAAACACATTCTTCTCATCATTGGGATCCCTGGGAAGAAGAAGACTCCTCAATGTTTTCTCCTGAGCGGTCAGACGGTCCTTGAACTGAGGCATCTCTTCCCTGACAATTTCTTTCAGTTCATCATCGTTACCGCGCAGCAATGCCTGGCCTTCTTCGATACGTTCCTGTGTTCTTTCATATTCCCTGTAGGCTTCCACAAGGTCATACAGTTCGGCATGTTCCCTGGCATATTTCTGATAGAGCGTCTTCAGCTTATCGAACATGGTATCCTTTTTCTACAGTACATTTCCGATGGGGGAATACAGGCGCCAGACTCATTACCTCTTACATTAAATAAAGAAGCAATCTCAGGAAAAATGGCTCCCTAAACAATCGACAGGTACCGACGATAACAACGATCCGTCAGGTGTTCATCAGTGGTGGGGAAAATGATTCCCCGAATGATCAGAAGCTGCTTGCCTCTGAGGCATACTCAGGCAGATTCAAGGCCATATTTCTTTTTGAATTTTTCTACCCTCCCCGCTGTATCAAGTATCCGCTGTTTTCCCGTCAAGAACGGGTGGCACTGGGAACAGATCTCTGTTTTTATGTCTTTCTTGGTTGACCTGGTCTGAATCACATTTCCACACACACAGGTAATCGTTGTTTCTGCGTATTCCGGGTGAATTCCTTCCTTCATCACAAATCTCCTATTTTCCTGAATAAAAGCAATGTTCTTATCTTTCCCGTTTCTTATATGCCTCATCTGCGGCGTCCATAAGGACTCCCGGCATTGCCCGCTCACAGAACAGGATTTCCCGGAAAAGAAGTTATTTATTTTACATCATGTCCCTTCTTCATGTCCACAGGGCGGGACATGCGGGGGAGGTATTATATCCAACCAGTTGATAAATTCAAGCAATTTATTTATTCGCCGGATCTATCCCTTTATTGATTCATGGAATTCAAGAAAATCAGATTCGTTTCCGTTTTCCTGATCTTGTCACTGATAAATTCCATGGCATCGACGGGATTCATTTCCTGAAGAAGCCTTCTCAATATCCATATTCTGTTCAGATTAGCCTTCGGAATCAGGAGTTCTTCCTTTCTTGTGCCGGAGCGGATGAGGTCAAAGGCAGGAAATATCCGTCTGTCAGCAATGCGGCGGTCCAGGTGAAGCTCCATGTTTCCCGTTCCCTTGAACTCTTCAAAAATGACTTCATCCATTCGACTTCCCGTGTCTATAAGGGCCGTAGAGATAATCGTCAGGCTGCCGCCGTTCTCAATGTTTCTGGCTGCGCCAAAGAACCGTTTTGGTTTATGCAGGGCGTTGGAATCAACGCCACCGGACAGGACTTTACCGCTCGGCGGGACAACGGTGTTATAGGCCCTGGCAAGTCTGGTGATGCTGTCAAGAAGAATCACCACGTCTCTTTTATGTTCAACAAGGCGTTTTGCCTTCTCAATGACCATCTCCGCAACCTGGACATGACGCGTTGCCGGTTCATCAAAGGTTGATGATATTACCTCCCCGTCAACACTCCGCTGCATGTCTGTCACCTCTTCAGGGCGTTCATCGATCAGAAGGACCATCAGAATGACTTCCTTATGATTGGCCGTAATGCTGTGGGCAATGTCCTGAAGGAGAACTGTTTTCCCCGCCCTCGGAGGCGATACAATCAATCCCCTTTGCCCTTTTCCGATGGGTGTGAAGAGGTCCATGATTCTTGTCGATAAATTTTCAGGATCGGATTCAAGGTTTAACTTCTCCAGCGGATAAAGGGGCGTGAGGTTGTCAAAGAGAATCTTTTCTCTGGATGCCTCAGGGGTTTCAAAATTAACCGTATCCACTTTAAGAAGAGCGAAATACTTTTCGCCGTCCTTGGGGGGCCTTACCTCTCCCGAAACGGTATCGCCTGTTCTCAGACTGAATCTCCGGATCTGAGAGGGCGAAATGTAGATGTCGTCGGGGCTGGGAAGATAATTATAATCCACAGCCCGAAGAAAGCCAAAACTGTCAGGCAGAATCTCCAGAACACCCGAACCTGAAATCACCTCATTCTTTTCGGCCTGGGTCTGCAGGATCGAGAAGATGAGATCCTGCCGTCTCATCCCGCTCGCACCTGCAACATTCAAGTCTTTTGCGAGATTCGTCAGCTCACTGATCGGCAATCTTTTAATTTCTTCGATATTCATGATGAATTCCCTTGAATATTCCTTTCTTTACAAATTCTAAATTCTTAGTCTGGAAAGGCATCCATGCTAATGCTTTTAATTCCTAATTTTAAACCGCATTATTTCTTGCTGAAAATACGTGACAGTGTATCATGTAACGACATATGAAAGAATAACGTGGATTTATAACAACGGGTTGCTCATCTTGAGCTCTTGAAAACGATCCAAAAGGAAGGACTTCTTTTTACGCCTTTCTAATATTGATTCACTCTTATACCACCGATCATGATATGTCAAGCATTTTTCGCCTCAGACGGTCTTGTTCTCATTCAACATCATGAAATTGATCTGCCTTCCCGTCTTTCCACCGTCTCCTCTGTGTGAAAAAAAGATGCCTTTCCGGCAGGATGTACAGATGTCTGACGAAAAAACACTCTCCGGTGGAATGCCCGCCTGTAATAATTGACGTCTGTTGGCTGAGGGAAGATCCAGCATCCATTTCCCCTCTTCCCTGCACGGTATGAACGCGGATTCCCAGCTTCCATCCCCTGTCACCGCATTAAAAACGGCCTCATCCACCTCATAGCAACAGGGACCAATTGCCGGACCGATCGCAGCGATCATGTCCGCAGGCCGGGAAGAAAATGTTTCTGCAAAGGCTGTCACGGTCTTCGCTGCAATATTCAGGGCCGTTCCCCGCCAGCCTGCATGGACAACCCCGATGATCCTTCTCGCCCTGTCCGCCAGAAAGACGGGCACGCAGTCCGCCGTTTTTATCCCGATGGCCAGTCCCGGCCGGTCGGTAACGATGGCGTCTACCTGATGCCGTTGACGCTTAATCAAGGCAATGTTCGTATGATCCACAATCAGAATCCTGTCACCATGAACCTGATGAACGACAAAAAACTGTTCCACTTGAAGATTGAAGGTTTCCGCGATAACCTTCCAGTTCTGCCTGACGTTATCGCTGGTGTCGCCCTCCCGTTCACTGAAATTCAAGCTGGCAAAATTGCCGTCACTGACCCCGCCCCGCCGCGTACAGAAGGCATGCACAAGGAACTTACATCTGCTCAAAACAGATGATTCCAGATATTCTACGGAACTTTTTTTTAATAATTGGAACATGTATCAGTCGAAATCCTGAATGTTGTTTTTTGATATGTGAGTCAGATAATCGCACAGTTTTGACATGTCATCCGGAAGGGGCAAAGAGAATGAAAGTTTTTCATGGCTGACGGGGTGGGCAAAGCCGATTTCGCTTGCGTGCAAAGCCTGACGTTTCATCGCTTTTAGTTTTGCTCTCAGAAGAGGATTTTCAACGGCATTGGCCCTTCCGGGACTGCCATACACATTGTCTCCCACCACAGGATAGCCGGCAGCATTCAGATGGACCCTGATTTGATGCGTTCTGCCCGTCTTTATATCTACCGCAAGCAGGGTTGCGATCCCGTATCTTTCAAAAACGCGCCAGCACGTGAGGGCATCCTTTCCCCTCCGGCTTCTTGTGGACATCCTTTTCCGGTCTGTGGGATGTCTCCCCACCGGTACATCGATGATCCCTTCGTCTTCTTTCGGGTTTCCATAAACCAGAGCCTTGTATATCTTTCGAACCTGATGCTGCTTGAACTGGAGGGCAAGCCCCCGATGGGCCGCATCCGACTTTGCCACGACAAGCAGGCCCGACGTATGCTTATCCAGACGGTGGACGATTCCCGGGCGCAGGACGCCGCCTATTCCCGACAGGTCCCTGCAATGGAAGAGAAGGGCGTTGACCAGGGTCCCCTGGTTATGCCCCGCTGCCGGATGGACGACCATTCCCGCCGGCTTGTCAATCACGAGAATATGCGTATCCTCATAAAGGACGTTCAGGGGGATATTCTGGGGGAGGACACGATCAGGATCTGGCTCTCGTCTTTGAAGGGTAACGACCTCTCCTTCTTTTAACCGGTAGCTTATCTTGCGATGGACAAGATTGACCCGCACCAACCCTTCATCCACCACCCTCCTGACCTGTGAACGGGATAAATCCACGTCTTTTCCGGACAGGAAGACATCCAGTCTGACCCCCGTTTCATTGGGAGGGACAGTGAACTCATAGATGTCCCCGTTATGTAAATCCATCGTTTATACCGTCATGATGACGTGGCGTATTTCAGTCCGTCTCTGATGAAAGAATACTCTTCCTCTGCAATGGTTCGAAGATCAAACAGAACTTCATTATCCGCGATACGTGCAATGACCGGCACGTCCGGACGTCTTAAACTTTCCTCCAGGCTGCCGGGAGACAGTTGTTTTGATG
>JAPLJQ010000245.1 GCA_026388495.1 Deltaproteobacteria bacterium
CATATTTAAAAAAGGTGGCCGAGGCGGACACACAGGCAAAGGAACTCGCTTCTCTTCAGCAGAAACACAAAAATCTCACCGAAGAAAATAACGCCCTTAAAGACAAGATCAAGACACTCACCGCGGACAGAGATCAGCTGAAAGAGGCTTTCGCAAATGCGACCAGGGAAAAAGAGGAACTGGACACGGTCTTGAAATCAAAATCCGATGACCTTTCAAAGACCATTTCAGATATGAGGCAGAAGAACGCCAACCTTGAAGCTGAGAACACAAAACTTAAGGAAAATCTTGCCGAGTTAAGAAAGAAAGAGGAAAAGGTCGAGTCTGAGAGCAATACATATAAACAACTGATGCAGGAAATGAAGGGGGAAGTTGCAAAGGGGCAGGTTACAATTTCAGAGCTGAAGGGGAAACTGACACTGGATGTTCTGGATAAAATTCTTTTTGCCTCAGGACAGTCGGAAGTAACAAAGGAAGGTCTGGCCGTCTTGAAAAGGGTCATCGATATCCTCAAAAACGTGACTGATAAGGCTATCCGTATTGAGGGACACACGGACAATGTAAAAATCAAAGGCCTCCTCGCCAAACAGTATCCCACCAATTGGGAGCTTTCGGCAGCTCGCGCCATCAATGTCACAAAATATCTCCAACAGCAGGGAATCAATCCCGCCCTTCTATCGGCCACAGCTTTTGGCGAATACAAATCCATTGCGAACAACACCAGTTCGGAGGGACGGGCCAAGAACCGGAGAATCGCCATTATCCTGCTTCCGAAAGAGTAACAACGACCGATATAACGGATCATGGCTAAAACGATTACCGAAAAGATTATCGCATCCCATATTCTCTCCGGAAGATTCATCCCCGGTTTTGAAATCGGTATAGGAATCGACCAGACCCTCACGCAGGATGCGACAGGTACAATGGCCTATCTGCAGTTCGAGTCAATGAATATTCCAAGGGTCAGGACGGAATTATCGGTAAGTTACATCGATCACAATACCATTCAGGCGGGGTTTGAAAACGCGGATGACCACAGATACCTGCAGAGCATTGCACAAAAGTTCGGCATATATCTGTCCCGCGCCGGAAACGGGATCTCTCATCAGGTCCACCTCGAAAGGTTCGGAAAACCCGGGAAAACGTTGCTCGGCGCCGACAGCCACACGCCAATGGGCGGCGCTCTTGGCATGCTGGCCATCGGTGCGGGCGGTCTCGACGTGGCTCTGGCAATGGCGGGCAAACCTTTCTATCTGACCACCCCCGGGGTCATCAGGATCAACCTTCACGGTAAGCTTCCTCCCTGGATATCCGCGAAGGATGTTGTCCTGAAGGTTCTTGAATTGTTTACGACAAAGGGAAACGTCGGCAACATTTTTGAGTATGGTGGAGACGGCACGGCAACCCTGACGGTACCTGAAAGGGCAACCATTGCCAATATGGGAGCTGAATGCGGGGTCACCACATCCGTTTTTCCGAGCGATGAGATGACGAGACTTTTCCTGAAAGCCCAGCAACGAGATGAGGACTGGCAGGAGATCCTGGCTGATCCGGAGGCTGAATATGGGCGGACGGTCAATATTCATCTGCCTGATCTGGTTCCCCTCACGGCTAAACCCCACAGTCCCGATCATATCTTTCCCGTCAGGGACTTGGGCGACATTGAAGTCAATCAGGTATGTATCGGAAGCTGTACGAATTCCTCCTACAAAGACCTGGTAACGGTAGCGAGAATTTTAAAAGGACGGGTTGTTCATCCGGGGGTCAGTTTCATCATCGCACCGGGCTCAAGACAGGTTTTGGAACATCTTGCCGGTGAGGGCTCTCTGACAGACCTCATCCATTCAGGGGCAAGACTTATGGAGAACGCCTGTGGATTCTGTATCGGCAACAGCCAGAGCCCTCCATCCGGAGGTGTCTCACTCCGGACATCGAACAGAAATTTCCTTGGCAGATCGGGAACGGTGGACGCACAGGTTTACATTGTAAGTCCCGAAACCGCAGCTGCTGCCGTAATAACGGGAAGATTCACCGATCCACGCGATCTCGGCATGGATTACCCCGATGTCCGGATGCCCGCACAATTTTGCATTGATGACAGCCTGATGATTAAACCGGATGACGTGTCCGAACCCTCGTCCGTCGAGATATACAGAGGTCCGAATATCGGGACGCCTCCTAAAAATGATCCCTTCCCGGATAAGATTGATGGTGTTGTCGGCATTAAGGTGGGTGATAAAGTTACCACGGATGATATTGTTCCTGCCGGCGTCCGGATGAAATATCGGTCCAATATTGCCAAATACGCGAAATATCTGTTTACAACCCTGGACCATCACTTTCATAAACGGGCGAAAAAAATCAAAGATGGAGGAAGGCACAATATCATTGTGGCAGGATCTTCTTACGGTCAGGGATCATCGAGGGAACATGCCGCCATATGTCCCATGTTTTTAGGTGTGAAAGTCGTCATGGCCAAGTCTTTTGAAAGAATCCACTCGGCCAACCTGATCAATTTCGGAATTATTCCCCTCACCTTCACAGACGAGGAGGATTATGACCGCATCGCCCAGGGCGATACCATCGAGATACCCGATATCAGGAAGATCATCAGAGAAAACCGAAAAATGTACGTCAGAAATATTTCCAGGGAAACGACGTTCGAAGTTATTTACAATCTGTCTGAAAGACAGCGAACAATTCTGTTAGCGGGAGGCGCTATCAATCTGTCGATGCTGCCGGCTTCCTGAAAGGTCAACTTATCCCGTTCAAGTGTTACGGATATCCAATGATGCGGCAATCACACACGTCAAAAAAGATCATCATTATTCTCATCATCCTGGGACTATTTATTCCATTACAAGCTGCAGAGATATACCGGTGGGTAGATAGAGAAGGCGTCATCCACCTCACGGATGAGCCGCCGGAAGGGATAAAAGAACTAAAAAGCCTGAACGTCCCCGATCCGGATCCGCAAAATGAAAAACACACCGGAAAGCCCGCCGTTTCTGAAAAAAAATCCGTCGTATCGATTCCGGCATCAACCGAAACGGATTCTCTCCACAGGATTAAGAATTTCCCCGTCGTACGCCAGGAAAGCAAGTGGTGCGCCCTTGCGACGATTGAGATGGTCGCCCGCTATTATGGCTTCAATATCGATCAGCAACAGGTATCCCTCGAAGCGGATATTTCCCGGGATCAGGGGATGACACTGAATGCCATATTAAAATATTTTGACCGTCTGAAGATTTTGAAGCTGAATATTGAATACTACTACGGGGGAAATCTCGAATCCGTCAAAAAGCTGATCGACAATCAAATCCCCCTGATATGGCTGCATCACGTACCGACACCTAAAGGATGGGTGCCGCATGCAGCCGTCGTCATTGGATATGATGATGTTCTGAGAAGAATGGTGGTGGCAGATTCCGCATATGGTCGAGAGGTCTTCCTCCCCTACAGAGAGTTCATAAGACGGTGGTACAGAACAGACAACTTGATGATTATCGTGACTTCCAAATTATAATATCCGGGGTCTTGAATCAGATGGAAGCCCCGGCAGCCTTGTAGATGTCCAAGATCAGCTCTTTTGACAGCTTTTCCATGGCCGTGCTCATAGCCCTGGCCAGTTCATGAGGCTGCCCTTTTTTGACAGGCTCCAGAAGATTATATTTTTTCTGAAGGATAACGCGATTTGCCGGGTTTTGTTCCGATGAATCCCAAAATGTCACAAGGACAATCAGAGATGCCCAGGCTCGATCCTCTTCATTAACTTCCATAAACTCTTCAACTTTCCCTTCAAGGAAGAACCGGGCGTTCCCCGGGTCCTTATAGGAAAAGACAGATTTAAAGACACCCGCATTCCCAATATCACGCATGAGAAGCTCCGTCATCATATTGGCCGGCGTGATATCCCACCGGTGATAGTTATAGATCTCACGCATATACGGTTTTGGCCGAAATACCATTTCATTGCTGTGAAACGTCCGGGCTGCCGTGAACCTCTCCACCCGGATAATTTCCTCGATACGGGAAAGATTCTCAAAGCGGGGAAATGGATATTCCAGTGCATAATGCTTCACCGTCATGGACTGTTGGGCTCCGCCCATACAACCGATAATCAGTAACCCGACAAAAAGCACGGTCACACATTTTTTCATCGCCTTATTTTTCCTCTCTCATCCTATCGGAAGTACCGGGATTCCCGAAGATCAGCTCGGAGGGATTGCTTTGAATCCTTTCAATGAGCCTGTTTAAGTTTTCTGAATTTGATTTTATGTCTTGGAGTGTATCTTCCATATCAGCTGATATTTTACGGGTTCTCCCGTCCAGATGATCCAGAAACCGGTTGGCGTTTACGGCCGTATCGGCCATTTTCATTGCCCCGATTTCATTTCTGACTTCTGTCATGAGTTGGCGCGTTTCGATAAGTGTTTTGTGTGTTTCAACAAGAACCTTGTCCACCCTTCCCTCAGCGACCATTTTGTCAATTTTCCGCGTCGTACTGTCCAGGGACATGGTGGTTGATTCTATGTGTTTCATGGTGTTGTTCAATCTTGCATTGTTAAAGAAAGTATTCACTGATTTTGCCGTATTCCTCAACTCCATAGAAATGCCTTCGAAATCAATTTTATGGATCTTCCCATAAATTTCTGCAAGACCGGTCATGATTTGTCGTATCTCCGAAGGGCGGGATGGAATCACCGGATACTCAGATTTAAATGTCATTTCATGCGCAGGAACCGGCTCCTCCCCCTCCCATCGGTCCAGTTCTATAAAGACGATACCCGTAATCCCCGCCGATTTGAGCTTGGCCACGAGGTCGGTTTCGGCGCCTCCGCTGAAATCAACCTTCATCACCACCTCGACCAGTTTGTTATCCGGGGCAACCCCTATTTTCAGAACCCGTCCCACATCGACGCCGCGGTACTTGACACTGGAATCCATCTGAAGCCCCTGAACGGATTCATCAAAATAGGTCGCATAGATTAACCCCTTTTCGAAGTATTTTGCTGCGCCAAGCCATATAACCAACACGACACCAATGAGGCTTCCCAGTGTGACAAAGAGGCCGATCATAAACTTGGAGGTCTTCCTGGCCGTTTTGTTTTCCACGTCTTACTCCTTAAAGGTTCTGTTGAAGAAGTTAAATACTCTCGGGTCTTTGCTGTGTTTCTGAAGTTCCCTTGGATCGCCTTCGGCAATAATCCCCTTCTCGTCCTTATCAAGCATGATGACACGATGGGCAATACTGAAAATCAGATCCAGGTCATGCGTGACGATGACCATCGTGGTTCCAAGGTTCGAATTAATGGATTTAATCATGTCATAAATCTCCGCCGACGTGACGGGATCGAGACCTGCCGATGGTTCATCGAAAAAAAGGATCGTCGGGTCCATGATCATCGCCCTGGCCAGTCCCGCCCTCTTTTTCATACCCCCTGAAAGCTCCGAGGGATAATGATGGTCGTAACCTGCAAGATTAACCATACCGAGCTTCATTTTTATAAGGAGTTCAACAAATACAGGCGATAGCCCTTTAAATTCAAGAAGGGGAAGGGACACATTTTCAGCAAGGGTCATGGAACCGATTAATGCGCCCGACTGAAAAAGAACACCAAGTCCCGTTCTTATTTTTTTCAATGCTTCATCATCGACAGACATAATATCCGTACCATCGATCACCACCCTGCCCACGGATGTCCTGTAAAGACCTATCATATATTTGAGAAGGGTGGACTTGCCGCAGCCGCTGCCGCCCAATATAATAAAAATC
>JAPLJQ010000369.1 GCA_026388495.1 Deltaproteobacteria bacterium
GGTACGAATAAGACCGGTCAAGGGAACCGGTGAAAGAAGGGGTGAGATGATTAACCCTCGTCATCTCGAACTTTAAATATTGCTCAGGGTGGTCAACATTCGGTTATCACAGATGGTCAATTTTCGGTTGACATTCCGAGGTCAAGATGGCAGTCATCGCAAACCCATGCAGCCCGCATGAGTGCCAAAGTTGCAGCGGCAAGTGCCTTGGACTTAAGGTCAATGATTGCCTTGCATAGAAAGGAATTCGCCAGTTCCGGATATGTTGGATCATTCAACCGTTCCTGGTATTCCCGACTGCTCACTATCTCTCGCGACTCTTGGCAGCAGGTTTCGCTCACGTCAACAGCACAGTAGCCGCAATCTGGGCAGCGCTGCACCCAAGCAAAGATAGTGGAACGCTTCCTTTCTGGAGGGCGTGTATCCAAGTCTTGCGGTCCAAATGTGCCTGTGCTGCCGATGCATGTATATTCGTTCTCGGCACCACAAACGCTGCATTGTTTTATTTCCTTATAATGCGTCGTCATGTTGTTTCCTCTAATTATATAAGAGCCTTGATTTCATCGAGTTGATTGAGCTTCTCTTGATAGAACTTACCATAGACAGATAGGTGGTAGTGCCAGTAAATTGTTTTGGTGTTCATTTGTTTCCAGACTTTGAGATGTCGCACATTTGACGTTGGCGTATTTGGCAACCAGGGGGACTGTCCCGAAGCCCTCATTAGCTTAGCGACACTACCGGGTATGAAAACGTAACGTGCCGACCCGTTGAGGATGGCAGCGTTTACTCTCTGCAAGTGTTTTAATTTTTCCGGTTTGTCCTTGTCCACCAGATCTTTCACCACAAGAGCGCTCTTCCCGTATGTCGGTACGTTAAGCAACTCAATGAATGAAACATCTGCCGCATTCTTGGGACCAAATCCTATAGCCGAAAAGGTTTTGTGGTAATACTGACCATCACCCTGATATGTCGGCAGCAAGAAAGGGTGATGCACACCCTGTTTCTTCCAAAATTCTACTCCGTTATCAAGATAGTTCAGGAGTTCCATAAATATCGGGTTGTTTTGAATACATATATCATAGTTCGCATCAAGCCCGACAAAAAGAAACTTCGAATATTCAGGCTCGGCGCCCTGAAATGGTTTCAGTGAGAACGCGCGTTTTAGGTCCTTACAAGGGTGTTCGTTGTACATCTCAACTTCTCCTCTGAAGTCTGACGTTTGAGATGAGCGGCAGACACCGTTTTGCCGGTGTGTGTCCACTCGATGGAAGGGTTGAGCATCACCTTTCCGTAGCGCGTATATCGGCAGTCACTGCGCATTATGCGACAACAGCCATTCACAATTTTTGCGGTCCGCGGCTTCCTTGGCGTCGTTTCGTACCTTGTATAGCCACCCGACAAGCTTGGCCTCACCCTCACCATATTTCCGAGAGAGTTCTCGTTGCCGAATGGGATGGTTGCCGAAGCGAAAGCGCTTGCCTTCGCGCAGACACCTCACTTCATAGACGCCCCATGTCCTGGGAATTGTGTACCGTCCATATGATTTAACCGATGATGGATCGAGACGATCTTGGCTCATATTGTCCTCCAGCATGGTTATACAGGTTAGAATCGGTTCAAACGCTTTTATCAGTTTATCTTTATCATTATTTGCATTCGAAATCTACTATGGCAACGAAATTATACAACCAAACGCTTTCAAGGAAGAAAGACGCAAAAAATAAACAAAAATAAGCTGTCCAAGTTTACTATTTCTTCTTGTATCCAGATAACTGCCAAAATACAGCCTGCATTTTTGTGCCTGGGTTTATCGTTGTTTTTGGCCTGCCGGCGTCTGCCCACAAGACCAGTTGAATGCATTCAACTGGCTTAACTGTATGATATAATTAATGAACTGACGACACTGCCGATCATTTTCATGCCGGCTTTTTGCTCGGTTGCGATGCCGTGTCCGGCTTGTTGAAGCCCTGAAATCCTGACGAAGGTCTTATTCCAATTCCAAATCAAAGCGCTATCTTCGTTGGCTTCGTCATCGGCTCCTCGGCGTATTACTGTATACGCCTGCGTCACCTCTTCCTTGCCGCCTTGATTTCATCTTTGATTTGCCTTGATTTCATCTTTGATTTGGAACCGGAATTATCTGATTGAGATCCGGCCAAACAGGTTCAGGGCATTTTTTCCCAGAACATTCTCCAGATGCTTGTCAGGAACGATCTTGGAAACAAAGTCCCGATATACATCCATGGGCGCCAGAGGCCAGTCGCTGCCGAAGAGGATCTTATCCCAGCTGGCCGCGCTTATCAGGGCGTAGCGGAACTCATTCAGGATCAGAGGCTCATTCGCACTTTCCTCAAAATAACGCCGGCTTCCAACGAGCAACCCGGCGACGTCCGTCCACACATTGGCGTTTTTGCGAATAATCTGTCCCGCATCTCTTATCCAGGGGTCTCCCATGTGGGTAATCACAAAGGTGTTCCGTCGATGACGCACAGCCAGCTCATCAACGGTCAGGGGATGGGCATACTTGATCAGAGCCCTGTCTGAAAAGGTATCCCCGCTGTGGATCAAGACGGGAAGCTTATAGCGGGCGGCAAGATCGTAAACCGGTTCATACACCGGATCAGTCACGTAAAAGGGATAGTAACCGGTATAAAGCTTGATCCCGACCGTTCGGGGAAATTGAAGCGCCTTCTCGATCCCGTCCAGAGATTCCTTTGTCAGATTGTATGGATTGATGCCGGGACAGGAGTAAAGTTCCTCAGGCCATGAATCGGAGAGGTCCAGCCCCATGGGATTGGGGGCAGCCGCATCGGGAAACGCGTATGGGAGCGACTCCTGGAGCCCCATCCCGACAACAACCGAAACATGGTTCCGCGTTATCTCTGTTTGCAAGCCGGCCAGTGAATAATCACACCCCGATCCGTGCGAGGCCGCATCCTTAAAACTTGCAATCCTGGAAAAATGAATGTGTGCATCGATGATAATCATGATTGTACATGCCCCGATACGGGATGATCGCAGGACGGAGGAGGAGCTTTTATGCTGCGGATCCCCGTCCAGACCAAAACGACGGTAAAAATAACCCTCAGGGTGGTCTCAGGCAGGAAGTGTGCGAATGATCCTCCCGCAAACGCCCCGACAATGATTCCCGGAATGAGACCCGGAAGGAGGCCTTTTTCAACATTTCCCAACTGCCAGTGAGTGAAGGCCCCCACGGCGCCCGCAGGGACCATGGCCAGCAGGGAGCTCCCCTGTGCCGTGTGCTGATCGAACCCCGCCAGAAGCACCATGCCGGCAATCATAATGGGACCACCTCCCACGCCCATGAGCCCTGAGAAGAAGCCTGTCGTCATGCCCGTCACCAGAAGGATCAATGTTCTTGCCCAAACCGTATCCGGATGGAAAAATGATGGAAGATAGGATTTCAACAGAAAGAGAATGGATATGAATACCAAAAAAATCCCGAAGGCTTTCTGGAGTTTCGCTGCGGGGAGGTCACAACAATATTTTGCCCCCCATCTGGCAGGCAGGAGAGCGGCGATGGCCAGCAGAACGGCAGCCCACACGTCCACGGCGCTGTGCAGGGCATACGCCAGAGCGCCGATAATCCCCGTAAATACCAGAGCGACCAGGCTGGTTCCATGGGCCTTGTGCTGCCCCAGTTTTGTGAAGCTGACCATGAGGGGGATCATCAGGACGCCGCCCCCAAGTCCCACCAATCCACCAAAAATGCCGGCTGTCAATCCAATCAGGAAGCTCATGATCATCGCCCCGCATTTTTATCGCAGAAATGGCGCCGTTTCACCGAATCCTGGAACCCGTTATAGGTTCCCTGTCAAAGGAAAGCACGGTCAGGCCTTCTTTTGAATCCGCGGCAAGAAGCATTCCGCGGGATTCGACCCCCATGAGCTTCGCGGGTTTCAGATTGGCGACGATAACGACCTTTTTTCCGATCAGATCCGCCGGTTTATAATCTTTCCCGATACCGGCGACAATGGTTCGTTCCTCGCCCATATCGATCTTCAGTTTCAGCAGCTTGTCGGATTTGGGAACAGCCTCCGCCTCGATCACGGTGGCAACCCTGAGATCGATTTTTTCAAAATCTTCGTAGCTGATTTCCGCTTTTACGGGCTGGATGTCACCCCCATGAGTCTCGATCTGCCCTTCTTCTTTTTGATATTTTACCCTCGGGAACAGTGAATCGGCACGCTTTAACGGAATGCCGCTGGAAATGCCTCCCCAGCGGCGGATACTGTCATAATTCTGTAAGGCGACATCCGTCATCCCGAGCTGCGCCATGATCTTTTCCGCTGTGTCCGGCATAAAGGGTGAAATCAGCACAGCGATCATTCGAAGAGCCTCAAGGAGGTTATAGATGATCGTATCCAGCCTGACCTTGCTTGCCGGATCTTTTGCCAGGTTCCAGGGTTCGCGTTCCACAATATATTTATTCGTGACATTGATGAAATCCCAGATTGAAATCAGAGCTTTGTGAAAAGCAAGCTCACGGAAACAGGATTCAACCTCCACTAATACCTTCTCCGCCATCTCCACCAGCGGCAGACCCTCATACGCGGGAGAATGGGCCTCCGGCGCCTTTCCGTCGCAGTACTTGAAGGCCATCGTCATAACGCGACTCACCAGGTTACCCAGGTCATTGGCAAGATCGGAGTTGATTCTCTGGACGAAACTCTCCTCGCTGAAGTTTGAATCCAGTCCGAAAACCATTTCCCGCAGAAGAAAGTACCGGAAGGAATCCAGACCGTACTTGTCTTTAAGTTCCAGTGGTTTGACTACATTCCCCAGGGATTTTGACATTTTGCTTTGATCGACAACCCAGTAACCGTGGACATTCAGATGATTGTAAGGTTCGATACCCGCCGCTTTCAACATGGTTGGCCAGTAAATGCCGTGGGGTTTGAGAATATCCTTTGCGATCAGATGCTGGGCAACGGGCCAGAATGTCTTATAATTGTCCCCGTCGGGATAGCCCAGGGCCGTGATATAGTTGATCAGGGCGTCAAACCAGACATAGGTCACATACTGATCGTCAAAAGGAAGAGAGATACCCCACTCCAGTCTGCTTTTCGGCCTGGATATGCACAGATCCTCAAGCGGTTCCCTCAGAAAGGCCAAGACTTCATTTCTATAACGTTCCGGTCTGATAAAATCAGGATGATCATGGATATGCCCGACGAGCCAGTCCTGATATTTGCTCATCTTGAAGAAATAGTTGCTTTCCTTCCGGTATTCGGGAGCGGTCTGATGATCGGGACAGAGGCCTTCCACCAGTTCTTTTTCCATGTAGAAACGTTCGCAGCCCACACAATAAAAGCCTTCATAGTTTCCAAAGTAGATATCTCCGGATTCATAGACTTTCTGAAGAATCAGCC